>JAITFN010000009.1 GCA_031281345.1 Candidatus Fibrimonadaceae bacterium | reverse complement strand
ATAAAGAGCGGGAAAGGAGACTCGAACCCCCGACCCTAACCTTGGCAAGGTTATGCTCTACCAACTGAGCTATTCCCGCGTGAGTTTGCTGTGTAAAGATAGAAATTTAAGCTGCCTTTGTCAAGGGTACTTTCAAGATTCTTCGCTTTCTGCGGTTTCTGTTGTTGCTTTGCGGGTGGTTTTGCGCTTTGCTCCAACTATTTGCCCACCAAAACGCTTGTTAAAGCGGTCTATGCGACCTGCGGTATCGAGGTGGTGCATTTTTCCGGTCCAAAACGGGTGGGTATCAGACGTTATTTCTAGGGATATAACTTGATATTCTTCGCCATTTATGGTGCGTTTTTCATTAGAAACCTTTGTGCTGCGAGTCAAAAACTCTTTGCCCGTGTTGGCATCAATGAACACGGTTTTGCGATATTCAGGGTGGATTCCTTTTTTCATGGTGTAAAATATAGTAAAATTTTGGGATTTTGGCAAGGGGTCATATTATCATATCAAATACCCCCCCTCTTCCCCTGCCCCAGGACCTAGTTCAAAAATGTGTTCTGCGTAATTTTTGAACATTTCGTTATGTTCAATGGCTATAACGGTGTGGCCTTTTTGAGTTAAGCCTTTTAGCAAATTTAGTAGCAGGGCAGTGTCTTTTGCAGAAAGTCCCCTTGCAGGCTCGTCAAATAAATATAGGGTATTTGGAGATTTGGCTTTTGCTAAGTCTTGTGCGAGCCTTAGGCGTTGCAGTTCGCCACCGCTTAAATGCGTGGTTGGTTGCCCAAGCCGCAGATAGTGCAGGCCTGTGTCGGCGAGCGGTTTTAATTTGCTTGTTATATTTTCAAAATTCGCAAAAATTTCCAAGGCTTTTGAAACGGATAAATCCAAAACATCGGCTACGGACATCAGCTTAAAACGAATTTCTAAAATTTCGTCTCTGTATCTTTTTCCTTGGCATATTGGGCACTCGCTTTCTTCGTAGCCGCTTGGGTCTAGCAAATAGCCGTCTCCTTTGCAGGTTTCGCAGCGACCTCCGGGTTTGTCTGTGCCGAATTTTGGTGCTAAATAACCTCTGATTTTGCTCTCCGGCAAGCTCGCAAAAAGATTTTTGATAACTTGCATAATGTCAATGGCTGTCGCTATTGTGCTTCGCTTTTGCGCAAAGGCTCTGCCTGTTCTCGCCGCTAAAACGGCCAAGTCCGTATGCTTTCTGGCATAGGGTTCAATAACTCCCCACAAAAGAGAACTTTTTCCCGAACCGCTAACTCCGCATATAACGCTCATCGCTCCCATTGGAATTTCAATTTTTAAATTCTTCAAATTATTGAAATTTATTTTTGAAATTTTCAAATATTTTTTAACATTATTTTTTGGCAAATCTAAATCAATTTTTCTCTCAGGAACAAAATTCAATATTTCGCCGCCTTCCTCGCCTGCTCCAGGTCCCATTTCAATAACATTGTCCGCTCGCCTAATAAGCATCGGGTGATGTTCTATAATGGCAAGAGTATTGCCTCTCTCTTTTAACCGGAGCAATACGCTCCATAATTTTTCAATATCTTTTTCGTGCAAGCCGCTTGCTGGTTCGTCTATGCAGAGCAAAATTCCGTTCAAATGACCTGTGCAAAGCGCGGCAAGCCTTATCCTTTGCGCTTCGCCGCTGCTCAAAGTTTCTGCCAAGCGTCCCAAACTCAAATGTCCCAAGCCCAAATCGCACAAAATTGAAATTCTTAGCGGAATATCCAAAAGGGTGTTTTTTAATCTCTTTGGAACACTCTCCAAATAAGTTGGCAATTCTTTGTTGAGTTCAAGTAATGTTTTTGAATGAAACTCAATCCACGACAAATTTTCCCATTTGCTTTGCAAAGCTATGTTTCTCAATTGAAACCCATTGCAAACAGGACAGTTCAAACCGTTTCCCGTACACTTTGGGCATTGCCCAAGGCGGTTCCAAGGCGAAAAATGCGCCACAGTCAAAGATTCCGCTATGCAGTTGTGAGCTTCGCAGCGCGGGATTGTGGATAAAAATAATTTTTGAGTTTCCAAATCTGCCAAAACCAAACTTTCATTTACTTTCAATGCACCCTCTATTGCCTCCGAAAGCCTTGTTCTCTGATTTTCCTTTGCAACTATCCTGTCTATTATCAGATGAAATTCTTGCGGAATTTGGTTTTCCATATTTTTGCTCAAAAAATCAAGCGATATGGTTTTATTATCCGAAATGGCTTTCACAAATCCTTGGGCTAAATAAATTTTTGCAAGCTCGCTCAGAGTTCTGCCATTTATGAACACAGGAGCCAAAATTTGAATTTTTGTTCCTTCTTCTATCGCAGACAATTTTTCCACCATAGCTTGCGGATTAAGTGATTCCATTTTTGTGCCGCATTCGGGGCAAACAGGATTTGCACATTCTGCAAATAGAACTCTTAGCATCGGGGCAATTTCTGCAAGGCTTGCAACTGTTGCTTTTTTTGCTATTATTTTATCGCCACATTCAAGGGCAATGCTGGGTCTTAAATTGTGTATGGCTTTAACGGGCACGTGTTTTGGCCCCCCAAGCATTGCAATAGCCGAATTTCCAAGCGTTTCTAGGTATCTGCGCCTGCTTTCTGCGTGAACCACATCTAGCACAAGGCTGGATTTTCCGCAGCCCGAAGGTCCACAAACAACAGTTATTTTTCCAAGCGGAAAATCCGCATCTATATTTTTCAGATTATGAGCATAAGCCCCCAAAACTTGTATTTTATCCCCTTCCATTTTACCTCTTCCCTTATTGAATCATTGGTTAAATTTGGCATTTACAAGCGACATCGCTTTGTAATCCATATTGCTAATTGTTTTTTCTACCCTGCCCGCAATCCAAGTGTGCAACAAATGCACTGGAATTGCAACAGAAAGCCCAGCTTCCGTTGTTATCAAGGCTATGGAAATTCCACCTGCCAAAAGTTTTGGGTCTGCTGTGCCGTGCATTGTTATAACATTGAAAAGCTCAATCATTCCCATAACGGTTCCGAGCAAACCGAGCAGGGGAGCCGTTGTTCCCAAAACGGATATTGCAGAAAGCCTGCTCTCTAAACGCGGAACTATTTTTGCAAATAATACTTCAAGTGCTTTTTCCGTTTCTTCCCTTGTTTTAAGTTTTGGGTCAAGAACGGTCTCTTCAATTTTTTTGTATGAGTGGCGATTTAAAATCAAAACAACGAATCTCTCTACGATTAAAATCAAGGCAACGATGAACATAGCTAAAATAGGATACATCAAAATTCCGCCGTCTTGCATAAGGCCATTGAATTTTTCCCTTAATGTTTTATTTTGCTCGCTTGCCGCTATTGCTCCGAGGTTTGCATTTAAAAGCGGGTCTATTGGCACAAGCAAAATATTGGAGGAATCCAAATTATCAAAAGAGAAAGTTCCAAGTCCGCCGAGGCGAATTAGCGAATCGTTGATTTCTGTTTCTGCGTTGTGCTCAATATTTTTTTTTGCGAGCGAGAAAAGAATCTCTGCGGATTGCAAAGGGGAGTCGCCTGTTATTGAAACATCTGGAACAACTCCCTTGCTTACATTTCTTAATTCCTGAATTCTATCTTGGCTGGGGAATACGGAACTGAAAGCCGACCTTGCTTTTTCTGCATCTTCGTTTGCAAAATCCAAAGCCTCT
The DNA here is from genome assembly GCA_031281345.1 of Candidatus Fibrimonadaceae bacterium. Lineage (GTDB taxonomy): Bacteria > Fibrobacterota > Fibrobacteria > Fibrobacterales > Fibrobacteraceae > Fibrimonas. The sequence continues at coordinate 158 of JAITFN010000009.1, read as the reverse complement.
CTTGCAATTCTTAATTCTTCAAAAAGTTTTGAGCGTTCCGAAAATATTTCCTCTGTTTTTCCCTTGCGTGTTTCCAATTGCTGTTCTATGCGTTCCCTTTCTTCATTTTGCTTTGATTTCTCTTGCCAACGCTTTGCAACCGCCATATCACGAGCTTG
>JAITFN010000061.1 GCA_031281345.1 Candidatus Fibrimonadaceae bacterium | reverse complement strand
CCCCCCCCCCCCCCCCCCCCCCCCCCCCCCCCCCCCCCCCCCCCCCCCCCAAATAAGGCAAGCCTGCCCAGCGAGCATTCTTGCATTTTTGTTTGGTTAAGAACTAAATTTGCCATTCTTGGTAGTAAATATACAATTTTTTGGGGAAAGAGGGAAAAAAATCTGCAAAATTGGGAAATTTTGTTAAAATAGAGCCTCTAGGGGAGGGTTTTAGAATTCCATTTGGGCTTTTTGCTGTCTTTTGCAAAATGAATTTGCATACAATCTCGCAAAAGACTATTAAGCCTAGTTTGGTAGCCTTTGCCACCCATTTTTAACCAAGCAATAATATCAGCATCCAGTTTGCAGGTTACGGTTTTTTTAATAGGCTTATAAAGTTTGCGTTTTAAATATGGATGAAATCCTGAAAAATCAGTTATTTCGGGAATATCTGAATAATCAATGTCCTTGTCTTTAATGGCTCTTACCCTGTCCCAGTCTTTTTTGGAAGGCTCAGGAACTTCGCTCATTTTATACCTAACCATTTTGCTCATAATACACCTCTTGTTCTTTTTTGTTCGCCTTTCTCGCCGATATTATTCTTATAGTTTCGTTGTCAATTCTGTATTTACAACAAATAACAAATTCTCTTTTGCTTGTCCAATAATAATGCTCCTATCTTCTAAAGTACTATGCACTGTATCAAATTTTTCAAGTTTTCTCGCATCATTAAATACCTTGCAAGCTTGCTCAAAACTAACACCGTGCTTCTTTACGTTGATCCTATTCTTATTCTCATCCCAAATAAAATACATATCAAATGATAAATATAGTAAATATAACGTGTCACTCTGTAAGTGCTGCCAAATGAAGCTAGTTCTCACCCCCAAGCTTAGGTTGTCCATTTTTCTAAATTAACTCTTATGGAAGAATATAAGGAACTAGATGATCCGGTAGAAGAAGTCTATCGCATAAGGGAAAATATTCTCAAAGGGTTCAACTATGATATAAAAGCATACAATGCCCATTTGCGAGAAGAAAGACCTAAATGGGAAGCAATGGGTTTTAAATTCGTATCGGAAGCCGAAGCTGCAGCCATGAGGAATAGGTGATAACAAATGAGCCAGCTTTCCTTTAAATTATTCTGCATAGAAAAATATGCCGATAAAAAGCACATTCCTAGCAATGAGGTATATAAATTATTTGAAAGCAAAGGCATTTTGCAAATGCTAGACGAAGACTACGATATTCTGCACGGGCACGGATTTGACTATATATTATGCGATATTGAAAAAATTTTGGAGAACAAATTATGATGCTTTATCACGGCGGAACGGATATTGGGAGTAAAAAATGTCGAATGGAACTATAAGAGCCGCTACATTAACAAAAACTATGCAAATCATAATGGAGCATTTTAATTGCAGTGAAAATGAAGCATTGAAAAAATTTTACGAATCTCATATAGGAGAGTGCTATGCAGATGATAGCACAGGGTTATATGGGCAAAGTGCTTTTTATATTGCTAGTTTGTTTTTAAATGAGTGGCATATATGAAAATCTTGCAACTACAAATAGCAACTCTCCTCTTGTTGGTTGGTTTTGCCTTCTCGCAAACTCAGGAAGTGTATTTGGCAAGGGCAAATCAAGACCCAGATCATAAATGGGTTGATTCTATAAATTCAAATAGGTTCACCGTTTGGTATAGCAAAAAAGCAGAAGACCGCGCTAGTATAACCGAGCAGCAAGCGAAACAAGCACTCAGCGAGTTGGAAAAAATATACGATATTTATATGTATCAAACAGGCTTTCAGCCTCCTTATGCCGCAAACGCCACCAAATATAAAATGGGCGTTTATGTGCTGCGAGAAGGTGAAGGATATGCATTTGGCGGAGCTATAGGCAACCCCAGGGCACCTGGAATGTGGCTTTCTTCTAGTGCGGTGAGCGATAACTGGGTGCTTGCCCACGAGTTTATGCACGGCCTTCAGGCTATGACAGGCGGTATGTCAGGGGGAAACACAGAGCAAGCTACCAACTTTGTTGGGTGGTTCCACGAATCTCATGCAAATTTAATGCCGCACCAAGTATATCCAACTGAAGTGCATTATTGCGCAGAAATGTACACACGCACAGCCGAGCTTTATTTGGGCAGCACTCGCAATCGTTATTGCAACTGGCAGTTTTTTGAATACTTGATGGATAAAAAAGGCATTCAAACGGTAAATGATATTTGGAGCAAATCTGCCGGAGTGAGCGGAACAGACCCTTTCTTGGAAATTATGCGACAGAATGAACTTAGCCAAGAGGAATTTGGCGATATGTTTGGAGATTTTGCCACCAAAGCCGTAATTTGGGATATGAAAAGAGGTTCCCAGCTTTTTCGTAGTGCTTTCAACAAGAACTTGGGTTCTCCCGATGAGCGATACAAACGCCCTAGATATACATATTTGGAAGCTCTTGACGGAGACAATGCGGCAGACAACCGCTATGTTGTGCCTTTTGCCTTTGCACCCCAACGCTATGGCTTCAACATAATCCGCCTCTATCCCGATAGCACCCGTTCCGTAAAGGTTCGTTTTAGGGGTGATGTCCAAACAAAAAATAACATACCCGATTACAAAAGAGTGCTGAATCAAGAGCCTCTCGCAACGAATCTCCCCGATGACCCAGGTTCCGACTGGCGTTATGCTTTGATTGCCGTAACAGGAAATGCAGCAGCAACAGGCGGTACTGTAACGGCACGTTATAGCCCGCTTATGAGAGCCTCTGACGGTAATCCCGATATAGCTATGACCTTGCAAAACGGGGAAGAACAAGTGTATTTGGTTGTGGCTGCTACTCCTACAAAGCACCATAAAATAAGCTGGGACCAGTTTTATTACACCATATACCGTTTCCCATATATGGTGGAAATCACGGGTGCAAAGCCGGAGGGTTTCCAACCCGTAACCAACCCTGCGGGGGCTTTTCATAGCAATGGCGGCGGCTTTGTGCAAACCGGAGCCTCTGTGGATGCAACAGCTTATGTGGGACCTTATGCACGCGTTTTAGGCACTGCGCAGGTGAAAAACAAGGCGCGCATAGAAGGGCACGCGGTTGTAAAGGGAAAAGCTCAGGTTCTAGGTAATGCTGTTGTAAAGGATTATGCCTTGGTTGCTGGTGGCTCTGTTTATGATTCTGCTATTATTGCCGAGGGAGCCAATATATGGGACGGGCAAATTTACGGAAATGCGCTGATAAACGGTGCTCCAAATATTGTAAACGCCAATGCGAAAATCTATGGAAACGCACGAATTGGCGGAGTGGTTTTGATAGACCAGCCCCTTGACCTTTCGGGCACGGCGCAACTTTTAGGAGATGGCGAAGTATATAACATAACCGCAACCAAAGGGGTATTTTTTGGCATTGTGGAGGCTTCAGCAATAACAGATAATCAGCAGGGCGCAAACCGCACCGCAGAACCCGTTGAGGTAACCGCCCCGAGGTCTATGAAATGGGTGGATCCAAGTTCTTCTTCTTCGGAAGATCCAACCAAAATTCACATGGCATCTCAGGGAACTGAATGGTCTTATTTGAATAAGCACGGTATTTTCAGCTACAATTTGGGCAAATATTCCTCCGCAAATCTTAAAATTTTTGACAGCTCTGGAAAATTGCTAAAAACAATACGGCTAAATGAAAAACAGGGCACAGTAGACACACAGATAAATGCTATGCGAATTTTATTCTGGAAAGTTTACTATAGTAGCCACTGATTTACTATATTCACTAGTTATGAGCAATATACCCATTAATGTTACCGTTAGGCACTTGGATGAGCCTGCGTCTAAATTCCAGACTGTTATTCAAAACGAGCTTGGCAAGCTGGAAACCATTTTCCATAAGGTTACCGAATTTACTGTTGTGGTGGAAGGCATTTCAAAAATTGCAAATGGCATTGAGCTAAAACGCAAGGTTGAAATAACCGCCAGCGTAAAAGGACATTCACCCTTTGCGGCTTCTGCCGAGGAAGAAAACTTTGGCAAGGCTCTGGATGTGGCTATTTCAAAAATAAAGGCACAACTTTTAAAATTGCACGAAAAAGCCAGCGACCACAAAGGCATTCCAACATCTGAAATAGTAAAATAAATGCGTTGCGAGCATTTTAATGCCTCTTCTGGGCAGTTAAGCGCTCGTATATGCGGAAATGGCTTTGAGCGGCTCTTACACAGCGCACTAGAGCCAGAACAAGAAAGAAATTGGTTCAGGCCAAATTCCATAGGTGGAATTATTTTTGCCTTTGGCACAGGTCTAGGCTATCATTTGGAGTTTTTAAAGGATTTTCCGAAAAACAAAATTCCCCTGATAATCCTCTGCGATGCCTTTGCCGAAAATTTGAGTATTGTAAAAGAAAAATTGGCTGGTCAAAACGTAGCTTTATTCAGCGATGACTTATCGCAATTTGACAGCATATTCAAAAACAATAAAATAACAGTAATTCGCCACCCCGCCGCTGCCAGATACTGCACCGAGCAAGCCGAATCCGCATTAAAAAACATTCTTAATCTCAATTTTAACACAGCACGCCCCACTGCTATAGCTCTTCCCTTTGGCACGCATTTTTTGCAACAGGAAATTTTAAACGCTCTAAAAGATTTGCAAATTCCCTGCATAACTCTCCCGCAGCAGAGTAGAGACCCTAGTCAGCAAGAGTCCTTGCTTATGGAGCTGTTCCAAAAAGACACGCCCCGTCTTGTACTCAGCGTAAATGCAAAAGGCATAGATTCCGAGGGAATTTTGCTCTCCGTTTGCAATAGGTTTTCTGTGCCTGTGCATATTTGGTTTGTTGATGACCCACGCCCCATAGCTTGTTTATTCAGCAAGGAGCAATGCAAAAACATAGTGGCATGGACTTGGGAAAAAGCTTATATTCCGTGGCTGTTAGAAAAAAACTTTGCAAAAGCGGAGTGGCTCCCCCTTGCTGCAGATATGCATTTATTTTACCCACAAAACAAAAAGCCTGTTCACGATTTGATGTTCACGGGTTCTGCCATAGCCGGAAAATTTTTAGACGATATTTGGAAACACATTCAATACAACAAAGACGAAGCATTGCCTATAGCGAAAAATGCCGCAGAGCAAATTTTGTCGCGGGAAATTTTTGCGCAGCAAATCCCTGCCGATACCAAAGCCGAGGCGTGGTTTGCCAGTTATTGCATACATTTGGCATCTGCTGAAAAGCGGCGTTTGTGTTTGGAACCTTTGCTCGCTTTGGGTTTAATTTTTGCCGGCGACCCGAATGGCTGGAAAAACTTATTCGGCAGCAACATAAAAACTCTCTCCGACATAGATTACCGAAGCGGCTTATGCTCGCATTATTCAAGCGGCAGCATTCACATAAACATAACAAGTTGCCAAATGCCAACCGCGGTTAATCAAAGAGTTTTTGATATTCCCCTTTGCGAGCGTTTTGTGATTAGCGATGACCAAAGCGATTTATTTGAGTTGTTCCCAAAAGATGCAATTTGCGTAGCAAATTCTCCTGAGGAATATGCGGATTTAGTGAAATTTTATTTGAATAATTCAGCGGCAAAAGAAGAGATAGTAAAAAATGCGAGGGAGCATATTTTAAAGGAGCACTTGTATGTGAATAGGGTGGAGAGGATATTTAGTGATTTATGTCAAACCGCTTAAAGGTGAAATCAATCTCCCCCATAACCTCCAAAGTCCCCTTTATCGCAACAATCATTTCCTTCAAATGCTTCAAATCTTCGGCACATAGCGACACTTCATCTTTTATGCGGTATTTGAGCCATTTCTCTATGGGTTTGTACGAACCTATTTCAAAGTCGTAGATTTTGGATGTTACTCCAGAAAATGAGATGTTTTGTTTTTGAGTGGTATGCAAGAAAAGTTCATCATTGTGGTGGTGGATGCTTTCTATTGTGAAATTCGTTTGTGGGATGTTTTTTGCTTTGATTTCTTTGTCGCTTGGTAAGTTTTTGAGTAAATGCAAGTCTATTAACTTTTGCCCAAGTTTTGCGAGTTTTTCAAATGTTTCTTTATCTTTGGTAAATGGCACAGCGGGGAAATCCGTTTTTAGGAATTCTATGTATTTTTTGCGATAGTCTGGCGAATGCAATACGGCGTAGATGTATGCCAAGATTTTTTCGGGGCTGGGCTTGAAATCAAAAGTTCGCAAAAATTTTTTGAATTCGTCCGTGAAATTTGGAAATCTCTCGCCTCCTCCAAGCCCTTCAATCCCTTGCCTTTTCTCATATAAGTAGAGAGGTGCTATATAAGTTTTTTCACGAGATCTTAACGAAACTGCACAACTCTCTATTATATTTTCGGATATAAAGATATTTTTCCAGTTGTCGCCTAATACTTGACGAGTAAAACATAAGCCTATGTTTTGTTTTTCAAAATGCTTGGCTGTTTCATAACGAGGATAAGCGATAAAGTTCTTTGAAGTTTTACTTAAAGAAGTGTAGCGATAATCAAATGGGCGGTATAAAACACTTTGCAGATTAAAATTTTCTCTCACATCGTCTCTCGCTTTTTCTATAGTCCAATCTCTGCTATCTGAAACATTATATTTTTTTGAAATTTCATCATTGGAAAGTGAAATAAGATTTTTTACAACATTTTTCAAATCATTTTTTGAATAATGTAAAATAAATTTGTCATTTTTTGTTTCTATTCCGCTGCTGTAATGTTCAAAAATATCCGTGATTTTCAAAAATTTGCTGTATTCATCTTGCAAGGACAAATCTTTATCAACGAACCAATAATATGGCTTGATTGGATTTAATTTTTTCCATTTTATTTTCTCAAAATTTGCATTCTCCAAAAATGATAATTTCTCCTGACGGGAAATCATATCATTATCCAATGTGGAAAAATACCGAATACATTTTTTTGTGGGCTTCTTCAATTTCACAAAAAACACAATGGACACGCCAACCATAATGTCAAAAATATTTTTATCTATCTCGCCTTTGCGCGCATTGCCGTGCAAATTCACAATGTAAATTTCGTCAAACGTGTTATATAAATGTTCTCGCATTTTTCTATGCGTCACTCCATCAAGATAGCTATTGTTCGTAATAATCCCGACAACGCCTTCTCCGTATCTTTCAATTTTCCATTCAGCGAAACGAATAAACTTTATATACAAATCGTCAAGATTTATTTTCTTTTCATCTAGGTCTTTCTTGTATTCATTTAATTCACTATCAATCTTCCCTTTTTCCGCTTGGCTCTTGCCGTTGAAATAAGGCGGATTTCCCACAATTGCCAAAATCTGCTCACGGTCTTTTATCTCCATTGCTTTCTCATATTCTCTTTTCAAGGAAGGCAACAAGCTGCTTATTGAATGCTGGCTTATATCAAGCGTATTTGTTAGATAAATTCCTAAACGCTCGTCTATTTTTATGCCTTTCTCTTTCAAAAATCGTGTCAAAATAGTATGTGCTATTATGTATGGCGTAAAGAGCAATTCAAAACCGTAAATGTCATTCGCAATTTTGTTTCTCACAATTTCCTTATCCACATCGTCCATATCACTTCCAATAATTTGCTCAAAAATAGAATGCAAAAAAGTTCCTGTTCCGCAAGCGAAATCTAAAATTTTCACATTGCGAGAAAGATAACCGTGGTGCATAGAAAATTTTGTTTTAATAATCCCATTCACGCTGCGAGCGATGAAATTCGCCACTTCGCTTGGAGTGTAATAAACTCCGCCTTCTTTTCGCTTCTCGGTTTTCCGCAAATTATCATACTCTTGCAGAAAATCCTCATAGAGATACACAACTATATTTTGCTTGCCATTGTTCGTTTTGGCAAATTCCTTTTGTATGTCTTCAATGCTTATCAGGTTTATATTTTTCCCAATGTTTATGAGGGCTATTTTTATAGGCATAGGCAAATCGCGGTTTTCATAGGCTTGCTGTAAAAATTCGTGAAGCAATTTATATTCGCTTGGAATACCGCGCAGATAATCCAATTCCTTCTCATCAAGTTTTTTCCCGGTGTCAATGCAGGAAAGCATAAGCCCATAAACCAGCGATTGGGAATAAATGTCGCAAAAATCCTCCAATTCATAGTGGTAGCTTATGGATTTTTGATACTCACCAAAAAGACCGTTGAACTTCACATAAAAATTCGCCGCCGCATTTTCCTTGTCCGCCATAAATTCACGCAAAGCAACGGAATAGTAAAAGCTTTGGGTAGCAAGCACGGAAACCAAAGATTTTTTCGTTTTTATATAGGGATAATCGTAGCTATAAAAATCGCGGAGCAAATTTTCAAACTTTTGAATTCTGTTTTGCTCGTTTGAAAGTTCAACATCGTGTTCCACCTTGCCTTTTTGCAAAAGAATAAAGCGGTGATAATTGGTTATTATTATGTTCTCACAGGTTTTGGCATATTTTTGATTTGCTCGCTTTCAATGAGCTTTTCAAGTTTATACGCAGGCTTTTTGCACTCTATAAAACCTACCAATCTTTTAAAAAGAGAACCGTAATCCTCATACACAAAAAAATCCGGCGTGCCTTCAACATCTATACCGCTGTGCCTGTCTTCTTGAATTGCGGTTATGTTTCTTTTTGCCAAGTGAGAGGGAACGCTTTTATTGAAAAAATTTTCAAAGGAAGTACGGTATTGTATTTCTTCGCCGTTTGGGTGGGCAGAGAGATAGCCGAGGTATTCGTTGAGAGGGTCGGCTGTGTTGGTTGAAGAAGGCATAGGGGTAAGGTAGAAAAATTTCGTTTGATCGTACTCTGCATTAGCAGAAGACAAAAAATATAATTCATTTATTTGATTTTTTTATATTCCACATTTTTTTAAAAGTTTGTGATTTTTCAAATAACTTTATTGGATCTATTCTTTCAGTTGGATCTATATTTTCTTCCTCTAATATAGTTTCATATTTAAATTGCTCATTTTCTATAGTTATGAATGGTCTCTTTATAATTTCATCCAAAGGCTGGAAATCAGCAGCTCCTTCTGCTGTAGGTTCAGGATGAATTCCTATCACAGAAAAATGTAACAAAGTTGTTTTACCAATGCCTTGATATTTGATTATTGGGAGAATATGATATGAAAAATCATTTGCACTAAAATATTTTTTAATATTATGGCATACAAATAAACGTACAATTTCAGCATTCTTATCATCTCCTTTTAAAGACGAATACCGTTTTAAATAATCTTTAATAGATTTCTCCGTTGTATTTATGAAATCTTGTAATTCTTTATCTTTGTAACTACAATGAACAGTCAAATAAAAAATAAATTTATTAGAAATTTCACTTAATAATTTTTGTACACCTAATAATTTCTGAATAGCATTAAATTTATATGCTTTTTTAATGTTACCGTTTTTATCTGTATATTCTATAGGAGAAGCAATATCATTACAGAAATCCAAATTGTATAGAGTTATAAATTTATCTTGACTAAATTTTATCTCATTTGGAGAATTATCATATTCTTTTAATACAACCTCTTCTAAATAACCATCGTAAATAGTATAGTCTTCTATTTTTTCCTGTCTTTCTAATTCTCTTAAAAAATTATCCAATTTTATAATTTGGTCTCTATTTTGATTTGGATTTGATGCTTTACCGTAATCTCTACATTGAAAAGCTATAATGGATTTAATATGTTCAAGCCATTGCTTAACATCACCAGCTTCTGGCGAAGGAAGCCCTATATAAATTAATTTTTCTCCTATTCGTTTTGATAGAAACTTGATGATTGGTTTATTCCAATTTTCCCTAATAAAATTTTTATTTTCTGTATTAAATGATTGCTTCATTTATTCGTCCTCTTGTACTCTTTCTTTAAATTGTTGTAATAATTGATAATACTCAGCCTTAGACTGAGCTACTTTTTGAATAAACATTTCATCGATCAAATAAATTATATGTGCAAAATCATCTTCAATTTTTACATCTATATCAATAAGTAAATCATATAAATTTTCGTAATTTTTTATGCTACTCAAGGAATTATTTAATTTTATGTTAGAAATTTTTTTAGCAATATCTTTTTTTTGTATATTTGGTTTTTTATTTTTTTTCTTTTCGTTAACAGTTGTTATTCTATTTTGTATAGTTATTTCAAATTTTTTTATACTTTCAAGTAATTTTTTTGCTAGTTTTTCGGTTTCTTTTTTAAATCCACGCCTCTTTATTCTACCGTTAATCTCATCATACATATTTTTAAGTGTAACTATTGTCCCTACAAGTTTCTCAGCATCTTCTTCGTATTCACTATAAGCTCCGAATACGTCATTAAATGAATTAAAAAGGTTATCGAATTCTTCATCGCCTTTATTATATTCTTGATATTCCTTTCCTTTTTCGTCAAACTTAGCAGCTACCTCTGTTAATGCTTCATAAAAAGATGAACGTAATGGAGAATATTCTATGCCATTACGAGAGGCATTAGGTAGTATTTTATGGTTTATAATTATAATTTCTCCGCTGTATCTATCGAAGAAAGTACTTTTACGTGGAAAATATTTTACCAATTCTTCCCTGTTACCTATTGAAAATCCTTGTTTTTTTATGATAAATCCTCTCAAATTTTTTGTATCTAATCTTTTTCTGACCGAATTAAGGCAACCCCAGGCAACTCCAAAAAATGTTTCTTCATTTTCAATTGGAAAAAATACTGGTTCTTGAGGTTCAATTTCTGAGCTAAAGTCGCTATCTTTGTAAGGTCTATATAAATCTTCTACTTTAGAATTTACCTGAAGAGATAGATTGATTAGCTCAAATTTTTGTTTTTTTTCATTACATATTTTGGCAATTTCAGTTTCTATCTTGCTAGAATATTTAAAATTTTTATCATCAAAATGAAGGGGAACAATATTTCTTAAATAATTTGCTACAGTATCAAAATCCGATAGAGCTGTATAAAATTCAGGTTCTATTCCTGTAAGTTCAATTATGGTACCTTGATTAGGATATTCATCGTTGGATAAAGCTCCATTTCCAGTTAGTGATATACAATTTTCTAATAAAGTTTGTAAATCTATAAGTTCTTCAGTTTTTATTTTGTTATTTAATCTTTTTTCTTTCTGTGTATTCAATATAGATTTCATATTGCCAAAATTTATTTCTAACTTATTAGGAATATTTTCTGTTCCTTTACTATATATTGTTAATTTTTCACATAAATGAAAAGAACTATAAATGCCAATACCCATAAATCCAACATTTTTTGCTGGATTTTTATCAGAAACTCCTATGCGAATAGCATTTCTCAGTATATCATGATTCATACCTTTCCCGTCATCTTTAACAACAATAGACTCTTGACGAATTTTTACTTGTATTTTTTTAGCGTGAGCATCAACGCTATTTTGAATGTATTCTCTTAATGCATCTTGAGGGTTAGGGTATATTCCTTTTGTAATAATAGAAATAACCTCTGCACCTATATCAAATTTGCTTAATTTCATAGCCACTTTCCTCAAAGAATAAAAATAATACAATCGGTATTCAACAGACTGCTAGTGTAATATAGAAAATATGTTCCCTGAGTCTACCCCCTAGGGGTAAGCATAACCAAATACTAAGCTGGTAAAGATAAATGTAGGTAATAATAGTTAAAATTTCTATATTACAGCCCGATGAGTATAGTAGTACAAAATTATTCTTATTTAAAAACGTCAAGCCTTTTCGGAAAAATAACGAATGGCGAGTCTTATGATACTGCAAAGATTATTCAAAAAATAAAAGAGGTCTTTAAATGAAAAAAGTTCTATTGTTGGAACCTAATTACAACAATAAATACCCACCAATGGGTTTAATGAAAATTGCTACATATTATCGCGAAAGAAAATATCGTAGAAATACATACGATGTACGTTTTTTTAAAGGCGATTTATCGTCATTTGCTGCCGATTTATTATGCGAAGAAATTTTAAGTAGAAAAAAAAATACTAATAGATTATTATGGGCTAAACATTTTTCAAAACTAACTGAATATATAAAGACGGGAAGATATGCTTCATTAAAATTAATACCTGATTTCAATGAATTTAATTCTCTATCTGGTTTAAGGAACCGATATATTAATAAAGATTTTCCACAATTTGACATAATTTGCATTACCACGTTATTTACTTTCTATTGGAAAAAAACCATTGATACTATAAATTTCGCCAAACATTTTTGTAAAAAAGGTGAAATTAAAGTCGGTGGAATTGCAGCAACAATTTTACCTCAATATATAAAAGAAGAAACGAAAATTGATCCATATATTGGCTTGTGGGATGTTGTAGATAATTTACCATTAGATTATTCTATTCTAGAAGAAATAGATTATAAATATCCAGCTAATAATGCTTACTTTGCCTATACAACAAGGGGGTGCGTTAATAAATGTGCTTTTTGTGCCGTACCTAAACTAGAATATGAATATTGCAATTATATTCCATTAAAAGAAACTTTAGATAAAGCAAGTATAAAATTCGGAAAAAAGAGAAATTTGCTTTTAATGGATGATAACGTTTTTGCTTCAAATAAGTTTGATGAAATTATAGATGAAATAAAAAAGTGTGGTTTTGAAAAAAATACAAAATATAAATCTATAAATGAATACAATATTGCTATAAAAAATTTACGAAATAATTGGAACAATAGGGCTTACATAAAAAAAATCTTAAAAATATATGAACAAATATCTGAAAAATTAAATGAACAAGAGCAAGGCAATTTTTATTTACAAAGAAAAAAATTAAATTTATTATATGAACAAACTGCAACCAAAAGTTCTATTTTAAAATTTCATAAGATAGTAAACCCTATTTATAAAAACCAATTTAAGCAATCGAATATAACTCGTTACGTAGATTTTAACCAAGGTCTAGATGCCAGACTTGCCACGGAAGAAAAAATCAAGAAAATAGCAGAAATTAATATTCGTCCTCTTCGTATTGCTTTTGATCATTGGGGTCAAAAAAATATTTATGAAAAAGCGATTCATTTAGCAAAGAAATATGAAATAAATAATTTATCAAATTATTTGTTATACAATTTTAATGACAAACCAGAAGATTTATATAATCGAATGGAGTTAAACATTAAGTTGTGCGAAGATTTAAAGATTACAATTTATTCTTTTCCAATGAAATATCATCCTATAGAAAATCCGAAGTATTTTCATAATAGAGATTTCATAGGTAAACATTGGTGCAAAAAATATATAAGAGCTGTACAGGCTGTGCTTAATAGCACTAAAGGGAAAATTGGTCGGGGTGAGTCATTTTTTAGAAGAGCTTTTGGAGAAAATTTGGCTAAATTTAAAAAAATTCTCGAAATGCCAGAAACATTTATTTTATACAGAAGTTTTTTTGAATGGTTAGAAACAAAGGAATATAAAATTTCGACAAAAAAATGGGAAATAGAGTTTGATTCTTTAGAAGGTGACGATAAAATAGAAGCTTTAGATATAATTCATAAAGCAAATTTTAATGACTTAAAAATTAATAACCCACGTATTGTTAAACTCATTAGGTATTATACGAATTATAAAGACGAAGTTATTACTCCTGGGACAGAATTATATGAATTAAAGCAAGAATTTAATTCTTTGGATAAAAAAATTAATTCCATAAATTTTATTTCTGAAGTAAAATCTTTCAAACTCACTCACAAATGATAAATATTTTTATATTATTATAAATTGCCTTTCAAATTGGAGAAAAATATGTTTTTCGTTAGAGGTATTTACAATGGAAATTGAGAATAAAAAAAGCTACCTAGAAAAATTACAAGAATTGAGCGGTTCAATAAAAGATGATACTTTTGTTGAATGCGAAGATATTCCCTTAGAGAATAATTTATATAGGGAAGAAATATTATGAATTTACCAGAACTTAAAATTGAATATTCTTTGTTGGAATCTATAAACATAGATAGAAGATAAGGATATCTTTATTTAGGAGTACTATGCAACAATACAACATTAAAAAGATAAAAACAATAACCAAAGCCGCCAAGCCTATTGTCAAAAAACAAAGAATAGGATTTTTGGAAGGCAAAATCTCCGTTCCTGCTGACTTTGACTCAATGGGAAAAAATGAAATTTTTACTAACTGTCGCTAAAATTCTTTAAGTAAATGGATTAATTATTTTTAACGAAGATTCTATAATCTGTCCGTGCTGTAAATCTTCTGAATACAAAACTGAACATTCATTTTCTAATGCAGAAGTTAAAACCAAAGAATCCCACCAAGAAAAACGATATTTCTCTTTAATTCTTAAACATAGTTCAATGCTTTCTATAGTAACTGATTTCACATAAGTCTGTTTTGCAATTTCTTTCACATAACTAGCTATCTCTTGGTGAGATGATTTGCTTTTTGACATCACCGAATAAAATTCATTAAGTATTTGAGTACTGACAATAACAAAATCTTCTGCTAAATCATTTTGCAGAAGAGTTTTTGCTGTTTTATGTTTTGGTATATCGTCATCGGAATAAGCATAAATAAAAACATTCGTATCTACAAAAATTTTATCTTTCATAAAGTTCTTCTCTTGAAATTTTCTTCAAATCAAATCCTAAATGAACAGGTTTATCCATACCTGGAAACTTCTCCGTTGCTACTTGCTCAAAATTAGTATATATATTTAAGTTCGCTTTATTTCTCAAAAACAAAACAAAATCAAGAGCCGCTTTTGCAGACTCCTCTGGTAGAGTTTCTATTTCTTTCATCAACATTGCTGCAACGGTCATTTTAACTCCTTATATAGTGAAATATAGAAAGATTAACTCACCTATCAATCTCAGGTATAACTGGATCTAGAGTTGCCATTATCGTAACCAAATCAGAAACTTTATGCCCCTTGCTCATCTCATTCAATGACATCAAATTTGCAAAGCTCGGACTCCTAGTGTGGATGCGGTACGGTTTGTCGCCTTTGTCTGCGATTATGTATGTGCCATAAATGCCTTTTGCCGTTTCTGTTTGGGCATAATAGCTGCCTTGAGGTAGTTTATAACTTGGCGAAGGCTTGGAACGATAGGGACCGCTTGGGAACTTCTCTATGCACTGCTCCAAAATTTTCATGGACTCGTAAATCTCTTGCATACGCACAACATAGCGAGCATAGCAGTCGCCCTCGGTTGCAACAGGAATGTTGAAATTGAAGGAACTGTAAATTGAATAAGGGTCATTTTTGCGAACATCGTAATTAATGCCGCTTGCCCTCAAAACCGGACCGGAACAGCCGAGCGCAACAGCCCTTT
Organism: Candidatus Fibrimonadaceae bacterium; assembly: GCA_031281345.1. Taxonomy (GTDB): domain Bacteria; phylum Fibrobacterota; class Fibrobacteria; order Fibrobacterales; family Fibrobacteraceae; genus Fibrimonas. The sequence continues at coordinate 84,110 of JAITFN010000061.1, read as the reverse complement.
CTTTTGAGAGAACCCCTATTCCCTGCGAGCGAAACAGCACTATCACATTTTTTGTAAGCAGAGTTTCGTAATCTTTCATTGTGGGTTTCATGTGTTTCAAAAAAGCTTTAACCCTTGGAATGAAGGTATCTGGAACATCTTTAGAAGAGCCGCCGGGTCTAAGATAATTCATCGTCAAACGCTGACCGCACACCTCTTCAAAAATATCGTGAACCATCTCGCGTTCCTTGAATCCGTAAAGCAGTGCGGTTTGCCCACCCAAATCGCCGCCAAAACAGGCGTAAAAAACCAAATGCGAAGCTATGCGGTTAAGTTCGCAGAGCATAACCCTTATGTATTCGCCGCGTTCTGGAACGCCAATGCCCATAGCTTTTTCTATTGCTAGGCATACGCAATGGTTGTTTTGGTGCGAGGTTAAATAATCTTGCCTATCTGTTAGGTGAATGTATTGAATGTAAGTTTCGCTTTCTGCCTGCTTTTCCAAACCCCTGTGTATATAGCCAAAATGCGGTACAATTTCCACTATTGTTTCGCCATCCAAACGCAAAACAAGCCTAAGCGCGCCGTGCGTGCTTGGGTGCTGAGGTCCCATATTTACAAAAAATTCCTCCGTGCTGCCAGCAAGAGGCGGCAATTTGAAACCCGGAGGCAGTGGCGTGTGAGTGGACATCAAGGAGAATGTAGAAAATAATTTTTATACATTGGCAATTAAAACTATGCCTGCTGAACCCATTACTCGCACCCGTTTACTTCGCCTCTCCGATGCGGAGTTGTTGAGGTTTTGCGAAACGCAGGCATATAAAGGCTCTGGCCCTGGCGGGCAACATAGGAATAAGACTAATTCGGGGGTTAAGCTCAAATTGATAAATTTTGGCATTGAAACTTATTCCTGCGATGATAGAAGTGCTCATATAAATAAACTTTTTGCCTTGAAAAAATTGCGTATGAAAATCGCTTTGCAAATGAGGGAAGAGCCTGCTTTGCAAATTCCCTTTGCTTTTCCCGGAACAGCAGGGAAAATTTCCGCAGACAATAAACTTTATCCAGAATTTATCGCAGATGTTTTAGATAGGGCAAAAGCGGCAGGCGGGGATTTAGGTGATGCCGCGAAAATGTGGGGCTTAAGTAAAAGTGCTTTGAATAAAATTATACTTGCAGACAAAAAAATCTTGGAAGTTTTGAAACGTTATTTCATACCAGCATTGACCAAAAATGTTGAATAGCCCATATCCGATTTCAAAATATGTTCTTTTATCCAAGTGGTTAAAAAATCAATTAAGGGTATAGTCAACATTATGGATCCTTCTTCATATTTCTTTTTAGTATCTGCTACTTTGCTCACAAAATTTTCGTGTTCCTTCTTATGTGCATCAAACCCAGGAAAGTTATATTTTTTCATAGCTTCCTCTTCGTGATGGAAATGGGTTACTGTATAATCTGTAAGTTCATTGAGTATGGCACCCAACGCACTATGTCCTTCTCTTCGCTCCATAGCATCAAACAATTTGTTGATAAGGTCAACAAGCTTTTTATGCTCATCATCGAATAAGCCTACTTTCACACTTAACTGTTCAGTCCATTTCATTATTGGCATATTTGTACCTCTGGTTTTTGTAAGGAATAAATATAGAAAGAAATATTTTCTATATTAATTACTAGATACTGATAGGAGGGTTTATGGAGCGTTTTCTTGTTTTTTTCACTATTTTGGGTTCTCTTTTCGTTTTTGCCTGTTCAAGCAAAAATAGTCCCGAAGAAGAACATTATTTATCTTCTTCGTCAGAGGAGATTTCATCTTCATCAAGGGAAATTTCTTCTTCGTCAGAGAAGGTTTCATCCTCATCAAAAGAGGTTTCGTCTTCGTCAGAAGAACTTGATTTGTCTAGCAGTTCAGTTGAAGCTTCCAGCTCTAGCTTGGTTATTAGCAGTAGTTCCAGCGTGGCAAAGAGTAGTAGCAGCAGTTCCGTTCAGGTGAGCAGTTCTTCTTTGGTGGAAATATACCCAAAAGAGAGCTTTCATATTTATTTGGCTTTTGGGCAATCAAATATGGAAGGGCAGTGCTCGCAGAGTAATTCGGTGGTCTATAATGACGTACTTCCAGATTCATATAAAGAAAATGTGGATTCGCGTTTTCAGGTTATGACTGCGGTGGCTGGAAATTACAAACTTGCAAAAAATGGCAGCCAGAATCGCGAACAAGGCAAATGGTACACAGCGGTTCCGCCGCTTGTGAGAAGTAACCTCTGCTTGAGCCCTGTTGATTATTTTGGCAGAACCATAGTAGCCAATACGCCGTCAAACATCAAAGTAGGTATTATTGTGGTTGCAGTGGGTGGGGCAGCCATTGAAGGATTTGGAAAAACGGGTTCTGAAAATTATTATAGCACCCAAGAGAGCTGGATGAAAAATACTGCAGCGAACTACAACAACAATCCCTACAAACGCTTAGTTGACCTTGCCAAAGAAGCTCAGAAAGAGGGCGTTATCAAAGGTATTTTGATGCATCAGGGTGAATCCGGCGCAGCAAGCGGGAGCTATAGCCAAAAAGTAAAAGCCATCTACGATAATATCCTCACCGACTTAGAACTTTCGGCAAATTCCATTCCCTTTCTCGCGGGTCAGGCTTATGGCAACAATAACAGCAACATAAGTTCCATTCCTGGTGCAATGGGTAAAATGCCAAATGGAGAGAATGTGGGTTATGTAATTTCCTCGCAAGGATTAACGGCTGTTAGCGATAATCTGCATTTTACCTACGAAGGATACAAAACTCTTGGCGAGAGATACGGTCAAAAAATGCTTGAACTTTTGTATTAATTTCTAAATTATAGCCTTCAATGGCAAAAGTGGTTTCCCTCTCGGTTTTATTGCTCTCTGCCCTTGCTTTTGCAAGGGTTTCTGCTGTGATTACCTTGGATATGCCCATCGGTGCGCGGCAGTTAGGTATGGGAGAAGCCGGAGTTGCCCTTGGAGACGATGGAAACTCGCTTTATTACAACCCAGCAGGTCTCGCATTCAGCCCATTGGCAAACGAATGGGAATTGTCTAAAGAAGGTAAATTCACCGCACTTGCCGCTCGCAACCGCAGGGGTTTTTTAACTCGCAATGAAGTTTGGGCAGGAACTTTGAACGGGATTTTGCATTTTGACGGGCAAATTTGGCGCGAAAATGTGGCTATTCCCCTTGAAGGGAATGCAAAACTGAGAGATGTTGTGCGAACTTTTATAGGCTCGGAAACTTCTCTGGATTCCATATCTGGCGTGGTGCGTGCATATAACGGCATAAAAACGTTGAACGAAGAAGAGTTGCTGGTTGAGGTTAAGATTCCTTTTTCTGTGGTGATTAAAGACACGGTAACAGCTTTGCTTTATGAAACTCGCACGGAAAAACTTTGGGTTGGTACAAGCAAAGGTTTGTTTCGCTTTGATGGCAAGGGTTTCAAAGATTTTGCTCAGGAATTTGGAACAAAAAAGATAACTGCTATTGCAAATCAAGGTGCAACACTTTGGATAGGCACCGATAACGGGCTTTTTGCTTATAGAAACGGGGTTTTTGAGCAAAGAGGTGCGGTTTTGCCCTCTCAAAAAATAACCTCAATAGCTTGGCACGAAATACGCAAAGAGCTTTATGTTGGCGTGGACAGTGCAGGCATAGCAAGGCTAATCCCAAAACAAAACGATGGTGATAAAGACAAATGGAGCGTATTTGCCCTTGAAGACGGCATTATGGATTTGAGCCCAAGGGCGATAGCCATAGACAGCTCTGGGCATATATGGGCTGCGCACAAAGAAGGGCTTTCGCATTTTAATTTGAGAAGATGGGAACAGGTTCGTTTTGAAAAAAACGAGGTTTATAGCATAACTGTTTCTGAAAAAGGTGCTATATGGATTGGCACAGAAAAAGGTGTGTGGAGTTATTTGCCAGAATATGCAACTCCAAGCGGCCGCAAAAGCGAAACCGAAATGAACAGAGCCGAAGATACTCAGGGGCAGTGGAATCATTACCATACGGGAAACGGGCTTGTGAGCAACACGGTTTGGAATGTGCTCGCTCTTGGCAACGATTTATGGCTCAGCACGGTTGCGGGCATTGAACGCTACCACGCAGCGCAAAACCAAGTTGCGTTTTTTTACGAAAAACTTTTGCCCGTTTTAAACATTCCAGACCTCTATCATATATACACGGGAGTCACTTTTCCGCTTGGCGACTGGGGAACTTGGGGTTTATTTGTGAATTTCATAAGCTTTGGTGAAACTTTTGTTTCTGATGAAATAAATTTGGAGCAAGAGGGCAGTTCTTTTAACAGTTCCGAAACTGTTGTCGGTTTGAGCTATGGAACAAAGCTGAACAAGAATTGGGGACTAGGACTGAGTTTTAAATTTTTCTATTCTGCACTCAGTTCTGGGGCGGCATTGAACGAGCCGGATGCAACCACTGCGAGCTATGCAATAGATATTGGCGTTTTGGGGCGTGACTTGTTTGGTTTTAACGGTTTTAGATTTGGTGCGGTGCTTGCAAACATAGGTCCTAATGTTTACTATGTGGAAAAATCCAACAATTATCCCATTCCTTTAACTTGGCGTTTTGGTCTTTCTTACGATTTAATAAAACTTCCCGACCATCGCATAACCTTGAACACAGATTACAGCAGAATGGCTATCTACGAAAATTCCAAAGGCGAGGCAGAGCCTTTTTACATTTCTGCTTGGAAATCTTGGTTTTATCCAGAAACGGCAGAATCCGGCGATAAAACTTTAAACAAGTTCAAAAAGACATTTCAAGAGGGCATTTTGAGTTTGGGTGCAGAATATGTTTACGCCGGAACAATAGCTCTAAGAGCTGGTTATCTCCACGACAAAATAGGCAGCAGGCAAGAATTGGATATTGGTCTTGGTGTTATGCTCTCCGATATGCTGCAGTTAGACATTGCAAGCGTTCAAAATGTCAGCAGTTTGGAAGGAGTTAGAGACGGGCAAATGAGATTTGCAGGTTTGTTCAGATTTTAGAATATGTGGAAACGTGCTGTATTTGCAAAAAATTTGCGTTTAACCCAGCCTTTTTTTGAAAAAGCGGGCGTAAAACAGCCAAAATATGGCGAAGTTTTGAGAAATTTGCTCTGCGATGCCTTTGATTTTGTTTTTAGGCACCCAAGACCGAGCGATCCGCTCCCAATTTTAGAAGAAATGAAAAAAGGCGGTATTTTTTTAACCGCGCATTACGGAAACCACGAACTTTTTGGTTTTAGGCTTGCAGAAAGCGGCGTGCCTTTAAATGCCTCTGTGCAAGAGCAAAAGCCAAAATTTTTTGATATATGGCTGCAAAAGAAAAGAACAATCAACGGGAAATGCTTTACAAAAAAAATAGAACCGGAGCATTTGATAGATTTTATTGATAATGGCGGTTTATTCGGACTAATAGCTGACCAGAATTTTAAAAAGCTGCCTCCGCACTCCATAAGGGAAAAATGCGAGAGTTCTTTTTTGGGTGTTAAGGTTCGCTGCAACCCTCTCCCTGCTTTTATTTTGGAGCACCGCCCCCAAACTTCCGTATTTTGCGGTTATTTTGGGCAAATAAAAAAAATACCTTCAGAAAATTTTTACACCCATTACCATTCTTGGTTGGAAAATTTGATTTTGGAAAATCCGGCAAAGTGGTATGGGTGGTTTCATAATAGGTTTGGGTAATTTGTAATTTTCTACATTATGCCTATATGGAAGAAAAATCAATAACAGATGACGGTTTGTTTAACCATAATCTCTTTATTGTGTGGAAACCCGAATACGATTTGGGAATACACATTATTGACGAGCAGCACAAGGGGATTGTTTCCACCATCAATTCTCTATTCTATGCAATGCAGAATAAGCACGGTGAAAATGTACTCAAGTCGGTAATCGGTATGGTGACCGAATATACGCACATACATTTTGATGTTGAAGAGGATTTTTTGCGCAAGTGCGGTTTCAGCGATTTTAAAAAACATCAGGCTTGGCACAATGAGTTGAGGCATAAGCTATCCCATGAGGGAAGCAAAAGTTTATGGGATCACAATGCTCAAGAATTTTTGGATTTTCTCAAAGATTGGTGGATAGACCATATTTGTGAAAAAGACAGGATATTCAGGGATTATCTTTTGTCTGGAGCATAAGCTTCTTTTCTTTTTTCAAGGCACGTTTTATTTTTGTGGCGGCATAGCGCTCTGCCCTTGTTGGGCGTTCTTTCACAGGCATTTCTTCAATTTCTTCGGGGGGTAGCTCAATGTCTTCGGGGTTTGCGAAAATTTGGGGCGGTTCAAAAAGCTGCACGGGTAAATTATTTTTCTCGCGGTTTTTTCGCAAAAAGTCAAGAGCCTTTTTTAAAGACTCGTCTTCTTCTATTTTGAATTCCATTGCTTTTTTTGTTTTGGGGTGTTTGAATTTTATTTTATAAGACTGCAAAAGCTGGGCAGGGGCAAATTCCAAAAGTTTTTCTGCCACCGGTTTGTAAATGGTATCTATTCTTTTTGAACTTTCTTCCCTGCCTTCGTAAAGTGGGTCACCAACAACCGGATTTCCCAAGTATCGTGCGTGAACCCTTATTTGGTGGGTTCTTCCTGTGTTCAGCTTGAACTCAACCAAAGATGCAATGCCATAAGTTTCCAGCGTTTTGTAATTTGTTTTTGCAACTTTGCCTTCTGATTGTACGCTCATTTTAAGGCGGTTCCTTTGGTCGCGTTCTATGGGTGCATCAATTTCGCCTTCTTGGTCGCGTAAAATTCCCCAAATCACCGCTCGATATGTTCGCTCTAAAATTCTCTCTTCCAGTTGGCGGGTTAACTCCCTGTGAGCCAAATCTGTTTTTGCAACAACCAAAAGACCGGGGGTGTCTTTGTCTAGCCTGTGCAAAATTCCAGGGCGTAGCGGGCCATTCACTTGGGAGAGATTTTTGAAATGCCAAAGTAATGCGGCAGCAAGCGTTTTTTTGCTCACTCCGTTTCCTGGGTGCATTGCCATATCACGCGGTTTATTGATTACCGCTAAATGCTCGTCTTCAAAAACGATGTTCAGCGGGATATTTTCTGGTTCCAAATTACTTTCTGTTTTAACGGGCAACTGCAAAATTTCAATAGGCAAATCATTATTTTCCTCTACTTCAAAACTTTTGAGCAAGGGTTTGCCGTTTAATAAAACTTTTTTGTCTGCAATTATTTTTTGCAAATCTGTTCTGGAATATTCTGGATATTTCGCCTGCAAATATTTGTCTAGTCGCATTTAGCTGTACCCTTATTCCTCTCAAGATAGCTTTTATATGTGGCAATGGCAATGCACGTGAATGGAATGGCAAGCACAAATCCCAAAAATCCCAGCAGTTTTCCCCAAATCGCAAGAGACATCAAAATGAGAATTGGAGAAAGACCAAGTACGCCTCCCATTATTTTTGGAGTTATCACCATATCTTGCAAAACTTGAACACCCCCGTAAATTGCAGTTATTATTAAAACCACCTGCCAATAAGCAATTCCTGTTTCCAAAGAATAGATTAAACCTAAAAATGCTGCTATTGGAATGCTCGCTATTTGCATATATGGAACCATATTCAAAACACCTATAAAAAGCCCAAAGGGGAGCCCCAAAGGTAATCCCATTATGTTAAACGATATTGCAAAAAGCACCCCGACTATAGCGGCAATGGATGTTTGCGCTCTAAAATACTTGCTCATTATGTTATCAAAAGAACTAAAAAACTGCAAAACTTTTTCTGAGTATTCTTTGGGAATTTGCAAAGCCAAGTTTTTTTTCATATTCTCAAAATCCAGCAACATAAGCACTAGGCAAAGTGCAACCATAAAAAGACCTATAAACCACACCAGCACCCTGCCAACCCCAGAAAACACGCCAACTGCTCCCGGCAAAATCTTTCCCAAAATGCTCTGCGAAATTTTGAGCAAATCCATATTTTGAAGCTTGTTCATAACAGGTTCAAAATTTTTTTCTTCCCATATATTTTGTATTTTTTCCAAAAATTCATCTGGCAAATATTTCATTAGGGTTTCTTTCCAAGCACTGTTATGCGCATATTTTTGCAATAAACGTCCCAAATTCACGCCCTGATCAATCATCATAGGGACAAATATAAATGCCGCTCCAATGCAAACCACCAGCACAATGAGCAAAACCAAAATGGCAGCCACCCACCTGTATTTGATTTTTTTTTGCAGAATATTCACAAGCGGATTCAAAATATAAGCGAGCAAAAACGCCACAACAAAGGGGGTAAGCACATCGGACAAATAATAGAGCAGTGCAAAAAATACTGCGAAACCAGAAGCTGCAAACAAAAAACGCATTTTGCGGTCTGAATTCCAATAAATTTCGTTTGGGTTTTGAGGCATCTATTGCAAATATAGTAAACTAAATGCTTTTTCGCTTTTTTCACCTCTATTCAGCGAATACTCATTCACAAACATCTTTATATGCTGCAAAATTACCTCATAATCGTCTATTTGGGCTAGTTTTCTTATGAAATCGGTAACAGGTTCTTTGCGTTCCCAAGCGAGTTTCAAACTTTTTTGAACGCATAAATCCATCTCTTTGGCAAATTCTTCGCCCAAATCTCTTTTTATGACCGTGCAGCCCAGCGGAATTGGAACTTGCAATTCCTGTTCCCAATATGCACCCAAGTCTGCTATTAAATGCAAACCGTCTCTTTGCCAAGTAAAGCGATGCTCGTGTATAATCACTCCCTGTTTTATTTTTTTCTCAAGAAGCTCGCGGTAGAGTTCGTCAAATTTTAAGATTTGGATTTTGTGGTTATTTTTTTTTATCCAGAATTTGAATAAGGCGGCGGCGGTTGTTTGTTCGCCTGGTAAATAGACTGGAAATTCGGGTTCAAATTTTTCGCTGAAAGAAGAAAGCAACAGAGGTCCGCAGCCATAGCCCATTGCACCGCCGCTATCTAAAATTCTGTAATTGTCTTTAACCAAAGGATATACGGCACAACTCACTTTTGCCATATCCAATTCGCCTTTCAAAACTTTTTCATTCAAGGTTTGAACATCTGCATATTCAACTGAAATAGGGCAAGGGGTTTGGACTTTGCCTTCAATGAGGTTTTGATAGATAAAGGTATCGTTTGGGCAAGGGGAAATACCCAGTGAAATTTTTACAGGCATTTTGCAATCCACTTTCCGAGCGTGGTCAATTCTTCTATGCACACCGAATGCTGCATATCGTAAGAATGCTTCTCTATCGGATTCCCATTTGATTTCAAAAAATCATAGGCTTTTTGGCTGAGAGAGGGCGATACAACATTATCGTAGTTTCCGTAGCCAAAAAATACGGGAATTTTTGAGTTCACTCCGTCACTCGGCATAGTACTTGTTGTGGGAAAATAAGAAGATAGGCTTGCGACACCTGCCAGCTTTTTTGGGTAGCGAGTAGCCGTGTGCAAAGCCATAACTCCGCCTTGGCTAAATCCTATGAGCAAAATTTTTTCCGAACTTATGCCCTTTTCAATTTCCGCATCCACGAATTCTGCAACAAATTTGGAATTTTTTTCAATACCCTCAATATCTGGATTATGCCCCAAATCCATATCTGAAATATCGTACCAAGCACGCATTTTATAACCGCCATTTATCGTGACAGGCATTATGGGTGCGTGCGGAAAAATAAATCTTATAGCTAAATTTTCGGGTAGTCCAAGTTCTGGGGCAATGTCTGCAAAGTCGTGGCCATCTGCGCCAAGCCCGTGCATCCAAATAATCGCAGCGTTTGGATTTGCTTTGGTTTCTTTAATTATGGAGTCTAACATTCGCTAATCCTCTATCCAATTTTTTCAAAGCCTCATTTACCTGTGCTTTTGTCACAATGAGCGGCGGCAAAAAACGCAAAACATCTGTGCCGGCACGCAAAATAATCAAGCCTTGTTCCCTGCAAGCGGAAATTATATATGCCACAGGTTTTTTGCACTCAATGCCGAGCAGCAAGCCACAGCCGCGAACTTTGCCAAGACAGGGATGTTTTTTTGCAAGAGCTTCCAACCCATTTTTCAACTGCAAAGAACGCTCCTTTACATTTGAGAGAATTTTTGGCTTTGAAATAATCTCCAAAACAGCAAGACCCGCGGCGCAAGCAATGGGATTCCCGCCAAAAGTGGTTCCGTGGTCGCCTGGTTTTAGGCACTCGGCAATTTTTGCATTCATAAGCACCAAGCCAAGCGGCAAGCCGCCACCCAAAGATTTTGCCCAAGTTGTAATGTCTGCGTTTATGCCAAAAAGCTCCGAGCAGGAAATCGCTCCGCAACGCCCAAACCCAATTTGAATTTCGTCTGCTATAATTAGGCAACCGCTTTGCTTTTTGATCTGGTTTATCGTCTCTATGAATTTTTTTGAAGGCATCAAAATTCCGCCTTCTGCAACCACAGGCTCAAGCATTATAGCCGCCGTGTTTTTGCCAACTGCCTTTTGCAATTCCTCCGCATTGTTCCATTCCACGTGCTTGAATCCGGCAGGCATTGAACCAAAACCCTCTTTCAGTTTTTCTTGCCCTGTTGCGGCAAGCGCGCCATAAGTGCGCCCGTGAAAACTGTTTTCAAATGTTATTATTTCACCACGCTTTTTTTCGCCTTTGCTGTGAAAATATTTTCTCGCGAATTTTATGGCGGCTTCATTTGCTTCTGTGCCAGAGTTGCAAAAAAAAGCTTTTCCTTTTTCTTTTCCGAATTTGGTCAGCGAGAGCATTTTCTGAGCGAGTTTTATTTGCGGTGAGTTTGGGAATAAGTTTGAAATATGTGAAAAATTTTCGCTCTGCTCTTTTATGGCTTTTTTTATGGCTGGGTGAGAGTGCCCAAGCGCATTGACGGATATTCCGCTCGAAAAATCCAAGTATTCCTTCCCTTTGCTATCAAAGAGCAAAGCACCCTTTCCGTGCGTGAAGTCCACATTTGCCTTTGCATACGTTGAGGCTATGATTTTGGAATCCTGTTCGTGAAAATTTGTTTTCATTTAGGGAATGTAGAAAAAAATCTCGTGCCTGTAAAGGCATAAAGAACCCTGCCCACGAAGTGATTTGGCAGGGTGAGTAAAAATGCATATTGTCTGAACCAGAATTAACGGAATAGTGAGAAAAGCCCATCTATAAAATCTTTCTAAGTGTCCGTTATACTTATTTCACAGAATTTACAGGATTTTCAGAATAAAGGCAAAAACAAGTTTCTATATTATTCTCGAATATGTCTTTTATCGGCAAAACAATTTTTGGCAGGGCTTGCGGTGCAGGCTCTAAAATTGATTTTTTTGATTTGCCTTATAACGCCCAAAATACGCAAAATAAGCCATTTCATTTTCAGGGGTCGAAAAATGGTTCCCAAGTCGCTCATCGCCAACCTTGGGCATCTAGCGTGCGTTTAAACGCAAATTTGCCCCCCTCCCCCCCCAAATTTAAGCAAAAAAAATTTCCCTTCAACAAAGAGGTTCAATATGAATAAGACTAGGTCTGTTCTTAGGTTGGCTATTTCTATAGCCTTGGCATTCACATTTTCCTGCTCGTCTGGCGGCGATGACGGTGGTGGTGGTAACTTTGAATATGGCTCGCTTCCATACAAAGGCAAAGACTACAAAACCATTGAAATCGGTACCCAAACTTGGCTTGCGGAGAATTTAAATTATGATGTTCCTGACAATGATACCGATGTGTGCTATGGTAATAATTCTGCCAACTGCGTGACTTATGGCAGGCTGTATAGTTGGGCAACTGCAATGGCATTACCAGATAGCTGTAATAGTAGTTCGTGCGCTTCGCAAATAGATATAAAGCATCAGGGAATATGTCCCAATGATTGGCATATTCCTAACTATGCAGATTGGACAGAGTTAATAGTCTTTGTTGATGGTTCATCAAAGTATTTGAGAGCGAAAAGTGGCTGGAACAAAGGAGCCAATGGTCAGGACAAGTTTGGTTTTTCTGCTTTGCCGGGCGGCTACGGCGTATCGAATGGCTATTTCGACGATGTCGGCGACTACGGCTACTGGTGGAGTGCCTCGCAGAACGGTGGAAACGCCTTATACGTGGAGATGCACGGTGAAGGGTACGGTAAGGATGGAAGCCTACAAAATGGTGCGTACTTACGCAGTGTCCGTTGCGTGAAGGATTAAATTCACATTTTGGGCAACCGCAAGGGTTGCCCCTACAAATTTGCTACTAACTCGGCAATCCTGTTAATCCTAAAATTTGGGTCATCGGGGTTCTGACAAAAGAAATTTTACTCACCCTGCCAGCTTCGCTTCGCGGGCAGGGTTCTAACAATGCCTGTTTTCTTAGCAAAGCTTTTGGACAGGCACGAAAATTTTTTCTATATTAATTCCTATGGAAAGAAAACTTTCAAAACAGAAAATAGCTTTAAACTATTTCATAAAGCACCAAAAGGAGCTTTGCAAGCGTTTTTTTGGCAAAGAATTGTTGCTTTCTGGCAGGAAAATAATAGATGCTTTTGATTCGCTTGGAGAGGCAGTTGAAATCGGCGAACAAAAATTTGGAGCCGGAAATTATTCTGTTTACAAATGCTTGCCAGACGATTCCGCATATAGCATAAACATACCTTATTCCCTGCGTTTGGATAATGTCTAAAAATTCATTCGCTATAAATTATGATTCTGAAATTGGCGAAATCATAGTAAATGTTTCTGTTTTTAACCAAAAAACAGGCATTGGAACAAACCTAAAAGCACTTTGGGACACAGGTGCAAATTGTTGTGTTATATCTGAAACCATTGCTAAAAAACTGAAACTTCCAAATATAGCAGAGGTTCAAATGAAACACGCTAATGGGATAGCTATTGTGAAAACTCATATGTTATCTTTGATGTTGCCCAACAATATTCTGTTCAAAGATATTAGAGCAATGTCTTGTAAACCTATTCATAGTTTTGATATGATTATAGGAATGAATGTGATAAGTAAAGGCAATATGTCTATTGTCCACAATAAAGCTGGTATTAAATTCTCGTTTAAATACCCACCAACACGCACCAAATAACCTAAGATATCCAGCAATTTGGCAATAAGTATGCCCGCAGACTTGGTAATGGTTTTGTATATGGGCGTTCTAATTTGCTATATTTTCAGAAATATGGCGGATTTTTAGTTGTACTTAAAATCTGTCCGATTTTGAAAAAAGGAGTTTAGCTTGATTGGGTGGGATTTCCTCTGAAAAAATTTTTCCTATATTCCCCTATATGTCCGGCACATTATTCGTATTCAGCGCGGCGAGCGGGGCGGGTAAAACAACGCTCATAAATAGGGTTATGCCAAATTTCCCAAATGTGGTTTATTCCGTTTCAGCAACAACAAGAAAACCTCGCACCGGGGAAATTGACGGCACTCACTATTTTTTTAAAACAGAAGAAGAATTCAAAAAAATGATTGAGCAGAATGAACTTGTTGAATGGAATAAAGTTCACAACAACTATTACGGAACACCCAAATTTTTTGTGGAGCAAAAACTTTCAGAAGGCAGGGATGTCGCTTTTGATTTGGATGTTTTTGGAAAAATCAATTTTGACAAAGTTTACCCGCAGGCTATAGGTATTTTAATTTTGCCGCCTAGTTTGGAAGAGTTGGAAAAACGGCTACGCGACCGCAAAACAGAAACAGAAGATGCGATAAAAATTAGAATGGAAAATGCTAAAAAAGAAATGGAATTTGCAACCACAAAAGGCAAATATCAATACACCATTTACAACGGCGATTTAGAAACAGCTACCGCAGAACTCAAAGGCATAATGGAAAAATACAGCTCTTTTAAATCTTCTATCCAAAGCGGGTCTTGAGAGTGAATTAACTTTAGGGCTTCGCAAAAAATTTTCTCATTGTTGTATGGACCTGCTTCGGTATCGCTTTCTGGAACAAATGCAATTTCTTTGCTGTTTTTTGCGCGGTTTATTTTCACCATTCTCTCTATATAGGCTATTCTAAGCGGCTCAAGCTCCTTTAAGGTTTTTGCTTTGCCGAGATTTTCCAAAATATATTGCTTTTCCAAATCTGGGATATAGCGGGTTTCTGCTCTGAGTTTTGTGCTTAAATTTTCGCTGAGTTTTTTTGCAATTAAATTTTCTTCCTTAATTTCTCCAGATACCTCAATAGATTTTTCAACGGATTCTTCTTTCAGCAAGTTTAACCTAGCTTGCAAGAGTTCTGCCTCTTTGCAAAGTCCAGAGTCATTGAAATATGCAATTCTCTTTTGCATATTTTTTACCAAATATTCATTATACTCACTAGCCATTGCTGCGCTCTTTATTCAAAAATTCAGATAAAATTTCTTGAAGGCGGAGAGAGTTATCGTTCATGGCTTCAGTGGCTTGCTCTTGAATCTTTGCGAAGGCGGCTTCAAATTTCTGCATAAATTCCTTTTGAGCATCCAATTCCTTTTCGCCAGAGGGAATTTGAACCAGCAGTTTGTCTATGGCTTTGTGGAAAGCCTCTAAACCGCTTTGGAACTCGGCTTGGTTCACACGCATTAAGGTGACTATTTCTTGCAAAGTCTCTGTGTTTATATTGATATCTTTTGCCTGCGGAATTTCAATGTTTGGCAATTCAATTTTTGGGATTTCGATTTTGGGAATTTCAATTTTCGGAAGCTCTATCTTGGGAAGCTCAATCTTTGGAACTTCCATTTTGGGAACCTCAATTTTTGGGATTTCGATTTTAGGAATTTCAATCTTTGGAATTTCAATTTTCGGGAATTCTATTTTCTGAGGTTCTGGTATGCGTATGCCTTTTATAGCTTCTATAACTGGATTCAAATCCAAAACCACTTCCTTTGCCGGAGGAACTTCAACTTTTTGCGGAGGCGGAATGCGAATATTTTTCAGTTCCTTCAAAATTTTATGTTGTATGTATAAAAGCACCGCAATGAGGAGCAATGTAGAAGCGAGAGTGACTATTTCAAGCATGTTTTATCCCAAAGGTAAAAGGTTTTGCCTGCAACCAAAACCTCTTGCATACAAAGCCCATTTTTTAGAATAGAATTTGAGTATGTTAGCAGAAATTTTAGATATTTGGCGAAATATTTTTGAAAAGTAGAAATTTAAAATCAAGTTGCAGTTATCATTTGCCATTATTGCTTCCAAAAATTCCTGCTTGGCAATGCTGGGCACGGAATCTTTTTGGTCTTCAAAGAATAAATATCTTATATCGCTAAAAAATGACTCCTCATAATTTTGAAAAG
This sequence comes from Candidatus Fibrimonadaceae bacterium, assembly GCA_031281345.1. Classification (GTDB taxonomy): domain Bacteria; phylum Fibrobacterota; class Fibrobacteria; order Fibrobacterales; family Fibrobacteraceae; genus Fibrimonas. The sequence continues at coordinate 68,906 of JAITFN010000061.1, read as the reverse complement.
AATTTTCAATGCTTGGAAGGATTTTTGAATAAGAATCGCTAGGGCAGTTTTTGTGCCAGATTTTGCGGATATTTTCTTGCAATAGTTCTGCGCGGCTATTTACTGTGACTAGGTATTTTTGTGCATCGCCAATCATTAAATGCACTGTGTTCAGGTAAAGAGCTTTTGCAAGCCGCTCTCTTTCCTTTGCGTTTTTATTTTTTTTAATTTCTTCTGCCCCTGCAGCCACTACCTGCGCCACTCCTTCTATTTCAAATCTCAGTTGCCATTTTTCTCGCCATTCGTCTAGTTTTGCCGCAAATTTCTGTTCCATTTCTGCAAATCCGCTAAGAGCGGAGAGCCAGGAGGTGCGGCTTTGCGAAATATTTTCGCTATGCGGAAAAGCCTCAGGGTGCTTGGCTACCCATCCCAAATGCTCAGAGAGGACAATAACCAAAGCGGGATCCATATTGCGAGCCAACTCTGCGTAAGAATGATTTTGAGATAAATTCACCGGTTTATTTGCTAAGCCCCAGCAATTTTTCTATGTTGGTTTTAATTTCTTTGATGTGGCCTTCGTCTTCTAAAGATGTATAGCGAACAATTTTGCCGTCTGGAGAAACCAAATAGAGCCTTGGCACGTAGCCATCGCCATATTTTTTGCTAAACTCATTATCCGTGTCTTGATAGAACGGAATAGAGGCTTTTTGCTGTTCCATGAACATTAAAATATCCCTTTTTCCAACGCTGCCAATAGAAACGGCAAGGCTTGTTAAGCCCTTTTGCTCGTATTCCTTTGCCACCTGCTGAATCCCGCCATAGCTTTTTTGGCAATGTGGGCAAAAGGGGCTAAAGTAATAAACCAAAAGCGGCCTGGAGCTAAATACCGAAAAAGGCGTATTGACGTCTTTTATGCCGGTTAGCTTAATGTTAAAATCCATTATCAGCAGTTTGCCCGTGGAGTCTGTCATATAGGTTTGCACAGGTTTTGAACCCGGCAACAATTGCGCATTAGCTGCCGTAAAAGCGCAAAAAACCAACAAGAAAAACATTCGATGCATAGAGACCTCTTAATATTAAGGTTAATATAGAAAAAATTAAATCCTACCCATAATACCCAGCGAAATTTGCCCCAGCCAATGACCTTCCCCAAAGGATTTTTTTAAGAATTGCCCAGGACCCTGCCCAAGCAATAGCCTTAAATCTACACCCAAATGCTTTCCTGTTGCGCGCAGCCCTCCCATAAACGAAAAAGTTGGGCTTCTTGACAGCCCGTCAAAATCTTCTATTGTCCATTCTTTAACCCTAAGCATTGTATTTATGGGAAATTGAATATAACCGCCTGCATATAAGTTTTCAAAGCCAAGACCCACAGCTAGGTCTATGGAGCTTTCTTCTATGCGGTAATGCAATTCATCTGGAAAACCCTCATAAGCCTTGAAAGAATACAAGGCATCTATGAAAAAGAATACATCTATAGTATCTATAAGGTCTTTTTCTTCTATATGGACAGTTAAACCGCCAGAGAACGCATAACCTGGTTTATGTTCGTCTGGTCCGTCATTATTGAAAAAGAAAGTTCCGCCCCCGAAAAAAATAGGCCACACCAAAGAAGCTGCTTTGCGAGTTTTGGATTTCCAATCATTGCTATGCACTTTTGCGTGGCAAATTGTTTGATGTGAAAATAAAACTGCAAGGCTAATTGCAAGCAAGTGTTTAGTCCACATTCAATATGCCCCCCAATGTATCTAGGACATTTGTAACATTATTTATCACAAGGGTATTGTTTATGAAAATACATTCCTTATTGTGTTTGTGTTTATTGTTTGAAAAATATCTGTGCGTACGATATTGTGACTTTGAAGAACACGGTTCATCGTTGCTTATGTCAAAATCCACAGGTCCCCCTTTCCCATCGTTCAAAACCACTTTTTCAGAAAAATCACCTATGCCGATGTGTCCAAAATCGGTTCCGTTCCATTTAACACAAAACAACTGAACTTTGGAATTATTTTGTATTGTGAATTTTGTGGCTTCTGGATTTGCTTCTATTGTTCCCATAGAGCAGGATATTGCTTGCAGAAACAAAAAACAGGATATGGATAAAAATTTTTTCATAGTTTTAATCAGAAAATTATTTTCTGTTCTCCTGTTTTTTCAACTGAATGTCCATTAAATTCAAAATCGTATATATAACCGTTCTTTGCTGTGAATTCTGGAAAGGGGTATTCATTAAATACTTGAGTTATTGTGTAGCCTTTAATTTCTACTCCTCCGAGTAATTTATAAATCCCAACTTTTCCACTTGATACAGAAATTTCTCCATTGCCGGCTTGTCTGTAGAATGTTCCCAACCTGTTTAATTCATAATAATTATCTGAAGTGTTTAAAATTTTGAGAAAAGCCTCTTTTAATTCCAGATTTTTTGGTTGCGGAATTTTAATAACGTAATCTTTGCCTTCTTCAATGTTCTGTGATATTTGCGCATTGGGGTCTATGCCACTTGTCCAAACATCACCGCAAGAAAATTCTGCATCACTTGCCACCAAATGCCAATATTCTATGCTGAACATAGAGCCAATTCCATAATTGTCGCTTGGGTTTAGCGTTGTGGAATACCTCATTCCAGATGCCAATTTATCTATCAGAACCGGCCCGTTAAAAGACGAAGAGTGAATGCTAACGTAGTAACTTGAGTTATTAAAAAAAGTTACCGATGAATAAAGATAACTATCAAAACTATGTTTGCCGCAAGAAAGAGAGAGCAATGCAAGCAATGTCACAAACTTTTTTATGGCAAACATAAATATATATTATCAAGGAGTCCCAAAGTCTATTTTGCGCTTTTCACCTTTTATTATTGTTGCTGTGTAGCTTGAACTCTCTAGAGGGTCTCCGCCTGAAAATGTAAATTCAACTTCATAGTTATATCCATTTTCAATGCGTGGATTTACATTTTCATTTTCAAAACGTATTGGAACATCAACGGATCTTCCGCGCAACTGCGCTATCAGCATTCTTGGGGTTCCACCCTCAACGTCTCCACCTTCAACTTCAAACACCAAGGTTTCACCACTGCCAATGGTATTATACCCGTTCTGAGACCAATAGTCAGTGCTACCAGCATTTGTGAAATAAGCACTCTGATTCCGAACATTATTCGTAACAGTTATATAGGCAACAGGGTCTTTTAAATCTCCTATAATATCTTCCCATTTAATTGAATTGTCTGGAAAAGTATAACTCTGAAGCTTTGTTTCGTCCATCAGCGACCTTGGAGAGACATCAACAGCTGATTTCATACTTGTTGCTTTTAAAGTGCTTACTTCACCAGTTTTTTTATTGAAAAACACATAAACGGGGAATAAGGTCATTCCATTTGATGTTTCGGCATAAATAATTTGGTTTACCTGCAAAGCTGGTAAATACGAAACTTTTTCACCTTCTGGGCTGTTTCGGCGAAGCTCCATACCTATTTGACCCCTATTCGTAACTTTAAACCCGTAGTCTCCCAAATAGGCACCATCTATTTGAATGCGGTACGTTGTTCCCTTTCTATAGGTTGCCATTGCCATATATTCTACTGTTGCTTTGGAAAGGTCAAAATTCTCATCATATTTTTCCTTGGTAATTCCGCGTATAACAGTCCAGCCGCCAACGCCATATTCAGCTTCACCTACGTATTTACCAGGGTCGAATGATGTTGTTTTGCCTGCTTTGGCTCCACCCATAATAGTGCTTGTAGCCGGAACTTGCCCTATAAACAACACGATGTCTTTATTTGAACCGTTGATTATTTCGAGGCTTCCGCCACTGTCGCCATTCCAATTAATGCGATCGAATACGTAAGGGTCATGTTTGCCGCATCCGAGAAACATTGACATTGATGTTGCTGCCAAAAGCAGCAATGCGAGAAGAGATTTTTTTGTTCTCATAGTTTTACCTCCTTTTTAAGAGCTTCGGCTTTATCTGTTTTTTCCCAAGTGAAACGCCCACCCTTGTGGCCAAAATGCCCGTGCTTGGCTGTTGTTTTGTAGCCTGGCTTTAGTAAATCCAAAGATTTGATTATGCCGGCTGGTTTTAGCTCAAAGTGCTTTCGAATTATTGCTTCAAACTTGTGGTCGCCTATTTTTCCGGTGCCAAAGGTATTCACATTTATAGAAACGGGTTCTGGGAAGCCAATGGCATAGGCAACCTGAACTTCGCAGCGTTTTGCAAGTTTTGCAGCAACGATATTTTTTGCGACATAACGCGCAACATAGGCCGCAGACCTATCTACCTTGGATGGGTCTTTGCCGCTGAATGCGCCACCGCCGTGCCTGCCCATTCCACCATAGGTGTCCACTATGATTTTGCGACCTGTTAAGCCGCTGTCTCCGTGAGGGCCTCCAACAACGAATTTTCCAGTTGGGTTGATGAGGTAGCGAGTTTTTTTGTCTAACAATTTGGCAGGAATTGTTTTTTTGATTAACTTTTCAATAATCTCTTTTTTTATTTTGGCGTGGCCAACCTCTGGCTTGTGCTGGGTAGAAATAACAACTGTATCCACTCTAACAGGTTCGTGATTTTGGTTGTATTCAACGGTGACTTGGCTTTTCGCATCTGGGCGCAGCCATTTTATAACTCCTTTTTCCCTTAGTTCCACAATGTTTTTCATTAGCTTGTGGGCTAGGTATATGGGAAGAGGCATAAGTTCATCGGTTTCGTCTGAGGCGTAGCCAAACATCATTCCCTGATCGCCAGCACCTTGCTCGGCTGTGTCTTTGCCTTCGGCAGCGGCAGCATTAACGCCTTGCGCAATATCTGGGCTTTGCTTGTCCAAAGCAACCATCACAGCGCAGCTGTCTGCGTCAAAACCTATTCCTGCTTCGGTATAGCCAATTTCTTTAATGGTGTCTCTTATCACCTTTTGATAATCGACATTCGCTTTTGAGGTTATTTCGCCAGCCACCACAACCAAGCCTGTGCTAACGAGGGTTTCGCAAGCCACTCTGCTTTTTGGGTCTTGGGCAAGCATTGCGTCTAAAATTGCATCGGAAATCTGGTCTGCAACTTTGTCCGGATGGCCTGGGGACACAGCTTCGGAAGTGAACAAATAATTGTGAGACATAATAACCTCTTGTAGTTTATGTTGATATATAAGATAGTAAAATTGTAGCCATAGGCATAGCCAAATAAAAACTATCTGCTCTATCTAGCACTCCGCCGTGCCCTGGGAAAATCCCACCAGAGTCTTTTATTCCAGACCACCGCTTTAAGGCAGAGATTAGCAAATCGCCAAGCTGCCCCGCTGTTGATATTGCAAGAGAGAGGCCTGCGGCTGTGGCAAAGGAAACATCGAATACCGTATAGCCAAAACCGCTTCTTGTCCAAATCCAAAACCAGAAAATCGCAAAAAGAGCGCCTCCTATTGCGCCTTCCCAGGTTTTTTTAGGGCTGATATGCGGCGAAAATTTGTGCCTCCCTAAAAACCTTCCGGCAAAATAAGCCGCCGAATCGCAGGCCCACAGGGTAGTCATAACAACTATAAATTTGGAACATTCCACCCATCCCTGCCCAAACTCAAATAATTTTAGGCTCATCCCGCCCCAAAGCCCAAGGTAAAGGGGAGCCATTATTTGGAGCGAGAGCCACGGGAACAAGTTTTTCACATCCACAAATGCAAAGGCTATGGCTATATAGAACAGGATTACAATAGCTAGAATAGGAAGCATATAAAAAGCGCCATTGCTTACGAGCCAAGGTGCAGTTAAAGCCATTGCGCAAATAGGCGAGAGCGCATTCATAAGTTTAGCCGGTCCTGAATAAACGGCAGAAATCATTTTAGCCCATTCATAAGCGGCAACGGCATTTAGAGCAAAAATAAAAGCGAAGCGGGTATAATCACCAAACCATAAAAGAAACGCTACAATCGGCATTGCCGTAAACGCAAAAATACATCGTATAGCCAAATTGCTCATATAGTATAAAAGAATATAGAAATTTCTATATTTGAATTTCCAATGCCTCGCATAATTCTTTTTGCCCTTGTCTTGTTTTTTTCCCAGAGCTTTGGGTTAGAAAACGTGCGTTGCGGAACTTCGCGTTTTGCAGAAAATCTTAAAAATCCGAAAAAAAAGATGCTTGCAAAAGCAGGATGCACCCCAGAAAGCTATGACGGAGAAGTTAAGTTTAGAGATACTAAGAATAAGAGTTTCAGAATTTACTATATGGAAACCGGACCTCATGCAATTAGAACCAACGAATACATAGACTCTTTGGCATCTTATTTGGAACAAGCATATAAAATGCACAAAAATAATGGAATGAAAGGCATATCTGGTGCGCAAAGAACTCATCACTATCGTCAAAGTGTTCCTGCTGGTCTTTATCCCATTGAAGTTATAGACGCAGGGCTTTTGCGCGGCTACGAGGAAGATGAAGACGGATTCGCTCAAACATTTGGCTTAACATTTCCCGGCGGCATTGAAATCATAATAGAAAATGATTTTGCGTATGGCGCAGATTGTTCGGGGAATCTTTCAAAATTTCATTTTAAAGGCTCGCAAGGAGTGGATTATTACGAGGAATGGAAATTGATTTTAAAAGCAACAGTTTTTCACGAACTTTACCACGCATTTCAGTCCGCATATTATAATTGGCAAAGATATGAAACTTTTTGGCTGGAGGCAAGTGCAACGGGCGTGGAAGAAATTGGCGTGCCAGATGCAGATGATTATATAAACTATCTCCAATATAATTTTAGAAATCCAGGAGTATCAATGGAAATCATAGAATCTAACAGCTTTGAAGCATACGGCTGGGCAACGCTTTATCTATTTTTGTATTCCCAAATGGGTTCACGCTTTGATTCTGCAATATGGAATTATTTTTCAAATCCAGAATATTCTAAAGACAGTTTTGGGATGCAACTAGCAAGGCTTGCAGACTCACTTAACAAAAATGCCGAGGATTTGTTTCACGAATATGCAAGGCAAATTTTTTATTCAGGAACCAGAGCAAAATCTTCGCCATACAGACTTTTTTGGGGAGATATGCCAAATTGGCCAAATTGGAGAGTAAATACGAGCGTTCCTTCGGTTTTGCAGCCCGGAACTTTTGATTTCATTAGAACCGAAAATGAACTGAACACCGCCTCCGTTGCTAGAAAATCTTATATAAAAGATGGCAATAATATAGTTTGGGTTTTGTCTCGCTTGCTTGAAAAAGAATATGTTACTCCAGAAGACTTGGCTAGAGGAACAGTGGCTTATCCCAACCCTTGGAACCCCCGGAACTCCAAAACTCCGGCAATACATTTTAAAAATTTGCCCAAAGACTCTAAGGGAATAGAAATTCGCTCCGCAAACGGAGCTTTGATAGCAAGAGTTGATTCATTATGGGAACCTAAGAAAATTCCAGCCCCTGGAATTTTATATTACAGAGACTTGCCTTATGGAAAAAACAAAGTGCTTATTGTGCAGTATTAATGAAGAAAATTCCCCCCTTGAATGGAGATTTTTCTAAGTTACCGCTATGCTACCCACAGAAGCTACCATATATAAGCAGTATTTAAAAACTGCTGCGCCAAACTTGCAAAAAGCAAAAGGCGATCCTTGGAAAGTAGAGTTTGATACCCTGCTGAAGTACGGCTCTTTTTTGTTGGACGGATGGGGAACGCTTTACAGCGAAACATCTGTTTACCCAGGTGTTTTAGAGAGTATGGCACAGCTCAGAAAAGCTAATAAGAATGTGAGGCTTTTAACCAATGCGGCATCTAGGTCTATTGACCAAATTCAAAGCGACTTGCACTTAATGGGGCTGGATTTTGACAAACACGAAATTATATCTTCGGGCAGTTTGCTAAAAGTATTGAATGAAGAAGTGGGATTAAAAGAGGTTTACTATTTGGGAGGCCCAAGCGGAATGCAGTTTTTGGAAGATGCAAAAATTGAAGCCGTGCAAAACCCATCCGAGCCAACTGTGATTTTGAGCGGCATTAACCCAACTCAGGAAGAAATGGACAAAGCAATAGAGATTTTGTCAGAGAAAGATGCTAGGATTTTGGTGCTGAACCCAGATGTCTATGCCCCCAGCCCAAGCGGAGAGAAAATTCCAGTCACGGGCTATATAGCAAATATGCTAAAAGAAAAAACCAATTGTCAGCTTTTATTTTGCGGAAAGCCTTTTTCCCTAATTTTCCAAATTGCCCTTCGCAGCTTAATACCCAGCACGGAAAGCGTTATTATGATAGGCGATACCTTGGGAACAGACATTGCTGGAGCAAGCATAGCCGGCATAGATTCTGCGCTTGTACTTGGCCGGAACGTGAGGGAAGAAGAGTTTAGAAGTGATATTTATGAGCTTGGGGTTAGCCCGAATTATATTTTGAATGGGTTTTGAAATTGATTAAATCTCATAAACAAGAACTACTTTCCTTGTTCAACACAATGGGCAAAATTGTGGACTCATTGCCAAAATTGGCAGACCCTTCTGTCCAAGTCCAAGATATTCTCGCCGCTTGCCAGTGCATCAGGGAAAATTTAGAATCTGAAAATGCTCCCAAGAGTTTGGAATTATTGCAAATAATAACAACTTCCTTAAAAGAGAATAAATTAAATATTCTTGAACATGTAAAAAAAATCAAATCAACATTTGATTCAGAAGTGAAAACAAAACGAGAAGCACTTTTTTTGCCATACAAAGTTTCTATGTGGGACAGCTTAGAGAACATTTACCTTACAGCCAAAGAAGACTCAGACTGGGATGCTTTTGTTATGCCCATTCCCTATTACGATAGAAAAGACGGGAAATTTACAGAACAGCACTGGGAAATAAACTATCCCAAAAACATTCAATTGATTGACTTTCAAAAATACAATATAGAGGAAAGGCATCCAGACGTTATATTCATCCATAATCCTTATGATAGCTATAATACTGTGACAAGTGTACACCCAGATTTTTACAGCGAAAGATTGAGGAAATTAACTGATTGCTTGGTATATGTACCTTATTTTGTTGGCAATGGAACCGATATTGCAGAGCATTTTTGTACATTGCCAGCTTGCATTTTTGCCCATAAGGTGATAGTGCAAACAGAAGTGGAACGCAAAATTTATGTTAACAAATACAAGGAGTTTGCAAAAAAAAATAAGACCCTAGAAAGATTTGACCAAATAGGAGACAAATTCTTAGCACTTGGAAGCCCAAAACTGGACAAGGCAATAACTACAAAAAGAGAAAATTACGAAATTTCGCCTGAATGGGAAAAGTTGATAAACAATAAAAAAGTTGTATTTTACAATTTAAGCATAGGCGATTTGTTGGAAAATACCATAGAAAAAGACAAACCTTCGGATAAATATTTTAAAAAAGTCAAAAGCGTGTTTAACTTTTTCAAAAACCAGAAAGATTACGTTCTGTTATGGCGCCCACATCCGCTTTTGGAGGGCACAATTAAAAGCATGAGACCTTGGCTTGAGCGTGAATATGCGGAAATTGTGAATGAATATAAAGCAGGTGGATATGGAATTTACGATGATACGGATGATTTAAACCGTGCGATTGCTTTGAGTGATATGTACTATGGGGATAAAAGTAGCGTTATGAAATTGTTTGAAGTGGCGAGGAAACCGGTTGTGGGGCAGGCGTTTGAAATGGTGCAGCAGAGAATAAATGGGATTTATGATGATGGAAATTTCGTATGGTTCATAAATTGCTTTAATATACTCTATAGGCATAACAAGCAAAGCAAAGAAACCGAATGCGTAGGGGCAATTCCTGCCCAAAATTATTGGGGGTACATAGGAATTGAAGCAAATAACAACAAGCTATATTTCGCACCGTACTATAAAAATAATAAAATATCTATTTTTAATGCGAGTCAAAAGAAAATTGAGCAAATAGATTTTAAGGATGATTGCAAATATGATGGAAATTTTAATGGAATTATAAGTTTCAAAAATTTGATTTATTATATTCCATGCGATTTTCCAGCCATAATGAAATTAAATACAGATACAAAAGAAATAGAATATTTTTCGGAGTGTATAGATGAATTATCTAAATTGCAAGTTTTTAAATTGCAGCTTGAAACGTGGAAGTATAGAAAATTTTTTGGTTTTTGTGTTGTTGGTGCGGAAATAGCCTTGGTTATTCATAGAGCAAATGCCATTGTGTTTTTTAATATGGAAACTGAGAATTATGAAATCAAAAACATAGGAGAAAAATCCGAGCAATACTATGGTATTTGTTTTGATGGACAAAATTATTATATTGCTTCGTGTTGCGATGGTTACATTACTAGATGGAATAGACAATCAAATGAAATTTTAAAAATCAAAATCCCTTCTTTTTCCAGAAGAGAAAGCATAAGTTCTAATTTCTCAGTTCAATATTTAAATGGATATGTATGGTTATTTCCTTTTATGGCAAACAATGCATATAAAATAAATACAACTACAAATGAAATCACAGAACTGCCAGAACTTATTGAACATTTTGAAGATAAAAAATTAGATTGGTATTATAATTTAATCTTTGCAAGTGGAAATACCATATATGCTTCAACATTGAACAAAGGCATCGTTGAGTATAATACAAATACCGCCGAATTAAATTTTATTAAATTTGATTTTAAAATGGATCCTTGGTTGCTTTCTAGATTATATGGTTATGACAATTTGGAAAACGGACTCAAAACCCATACTGAAACCGCGAATTCTGGCAAGGCTATTTGGGAGCATATAAAAAAGGTTAAGCTATGAATGTATCAGTAATTTTATCTGGCGGAACCGGCACGAGGTTTGGAAATGACCTGCCCAAGCAATATAGTATGCTTTGTGGCAAAGAAATTATAGGATATGTGGCAAATTCGCTCAAACAATCTTCACAAAGCAATAAAACTCTCATTGTATCTGCCGAAAAAGATATGGAAAGGCTTTCTGCTGCTTATGGAACGGAATGCACCGTTGGTGGAGATACGCATAATGCTTCGGTAAAAAATGGATTAGACCATATAAAGTCCAATTACCCAAATTGTAAAAAAGTTTTGTTTGCAGATGCTGCCCGTCCATTCCTTGCCTCAAATACCGTAGATGAATATTTTGCTATGCTAGATGATTTTGATGCAGTTATCACAGCAAAGCATATAACAGATAGCCTTGGCTGCGATGGCAAACAATTTGTTGACCGTTCTCCATATTATTTAATACAAAAACCAGAGGCATTTTGTTTTGAGATGCTGTATAATAGTTTTTCTGCGAATTCATCTGCAACCGCCATTGTTCAGCAAATACCGCTCAATGCGAAAATAAAAAAGAACTTTATCACAGGGTATAATTTAAAAATCACATATCCAAGCGATTTGCCGCTTGCGGAATATATGATAAGGGAGGGCAAATGATATACGCTGGAATATTGGCTGCAGGAATTGGAACGAGAATGCACAGGCAAGATATGCCAAAACAATTTTTGCCGCTTGGCGAAAAACCAATTCTCATACATACTCTGGAACAATTTATAGTAAACCAGAAAATTGAAAAAATATTGATTATAGTGCCTGATGAATGGAAACTTTATGCAGAAGATATGCTCTTGCAATATGATTTTATGGGCAAGGAATACGTAGTTATATCTGGTGGTGTGAATAAAACGGAATCCATTGGTACTTCAGTTGATTATATAGATGAAATGTGGCAAATTAAAGAAAACGATATATTAATAGCCCACGATGCCATTCGCCCCTTTATAACGCAAAGGCTAATAGATGAGCATATTGAAACCGTAAAAAAATACGGAGCAGCCAATACCGCTATGGTCACAAACGATGCAATACTTGTTTCAAAAAATGGAACTTTGCTAGATGAAGTTCCAAACCATCAACATTTATATGCAGAACAAACTCCGCAATCTTATTCGCTTGTAAAACTGAAAGAATTTTTAAAAAAAATCAAAGATAGGGGAGTGCCTTTGCACAACGAAAACGAATTGCCACGCCTTTGGTTAAAGGAAAAGTACGAGATGAGACTTGTGCGAGGGGAATATTTCAATATGAAAATCATCAATCCTTATGATTTAGAAGTAGCAGAAGCACTTTTGAAGGAACGTAGCGCATGATAGGCAGAATTTACAGACTTATAGATGCCAAGCGCATTGAAATGAAGCAACGCGAAATAAAATGTTCCGATGACTCTGTGCTTGTGAAACCCAGTTATATGGCAATTTGCGCCGCCGACCAACGATATTACCTTGGCAAGCGAAAAAAGGAAATTATGCGTGAAAAACTTCCAATGGCGCTTATACACGAAGCCACGGGAACAGTTCTTCACGATTATGGCGGGCAGCTTGAGAATGGTAAAAAAGTTGTTCTTGTACCGCTTGAAGCGGCAGAAGGAAAAGAAAAAGCCAATTACAGGACTAACAGCAAATTTGCATCTAGCGGCAATGACGGTTTTATGCGGGATATGTTTGCTCTCCCACGCAATAGAGTGATTCCTGTGAAAAATGATTCTGTGGTTTATGTGTTCAGTGAAATTCTAAGCGTAGCCTTGAGTGCAATCTCTGTATTTGAATCTACCAGGCGAACAAATCCAAATGCCTTTGGTGTATGGGGCGATGGCAGTATGGGTTTTGTGATGTGCCTTGCGCTACGCTGTAAATACCCAGATGCTAAAATTTATTCATTTGGCAAAACAGTGCGAAAATCTCGCAAATTTTCTTTTGTAACAAAAACAGTCTATATAGATAATGTTCCACCCGACTTGGTTGTTGACCATGCTTTTGAATGCGTAGGAGATGCAGGAAGCGAAATTGCAATAAGGCAGATATTAAAACTTATCTTGCCGCAAGGCACAATTAGCCTTTTAGGTGTAAATGAAGATGCGGTGTTGGTGAACACACGAAAAATTTTGGAAAAAGGCCTCATAATTATAGGAAACAGCCGTAGCGATGAAGCAGACTTTCGCGAAGCCGTGAAGCTAATTCAAGAAAATGAATTGTGCAAAAAATATTTGCGCATACTTATATCAGAAATAATAGAAGTGAAAACAGAAGATGATATTTATCACGCATTTGACCAAGATGTACTTAATGATTTTAAAACTGTGATAAAATGGGCTTTATAGGAGAGAAAATGGATTACGTTGCCGACATCAAAAAATATATAGAATTGGAGATTTCCGTATTGCGGCAAATAGATGCAATGGAAATAAATGCTTTAATGAATGCCATTGAAAATGCACGGAAAAAAAATGCCACAATTTATATAATGGGTAATGGTGGCAGCGCGGCAACGGCTTCTCATTTCGTAAACGATTTCAACAAAGGTATTTCTGAATATATAGAACAAAAATTCAGATTTGTTTGCTTGAACGATAACATTGCAACAGTTATGGCCATAGCCAATGATATTGGCTATGATGCTGTGTTTGAATTTCAGTTGCGTGGCAAAATGAAACAAGGCGACCTTGTAATTGGAATTTCTGGAAGCGGCAATTCTGCCAATGTTTTGAATGCAATTGAATTAGCAAAAAAAGAAGGAATTTCCACAGCCGGATTAACAGGCTATGATGGTGGCAAATTGCGAAAACTTGTGGACATTCCCGTACATGTGCCAGTTATGAGTATGCAAGTGACAGAAGATATCCATATGGTTTTTGACCATTTGATGATGGCAATTTTTTACAAGGAACTTTGTGGCAAAAATCACTTGAAGGAGGGATGTGCATGATAATTGTGAAAACACCTATGCGAGTAAGTTTTTGCGGCGGCGGTTCGGATTTGCCAGTATTTTACGAAAAACACGGCGGTTCGGTTCTCTCTGCGGGGTTGTCTAGATATATGTACTTGTCTATACACCCGTATTTTCATCCAGATAAATTGGTTTGCAAATATTCGCGGAATGAAATTGTGAGCGAACCTTCTCAACTTGAGCATCCCATTTTTCGCGTTTTGCTTGAACAGTTTGGAATAAATGGAGTAGAAATCACTTCAACGGCTGATGTTCCGGCTGGAACAGGGCTTGGCTCATCCAGTTCTTTTACTGTGTGTTTGCTCCATACGCTATATGCATATATGGGCAAGTATGTTTCTCCTAGCAAACTTGCGGCAGAAGCCTGCCACACGGAAATTAATCTGCTGGGCGAGCCTATAGGCAAGCAAGACCAATATGCGGCGGCTTATGGCGGTTTGCATATTTATAGTTTTAAAAAGAACGGTCATGTGGATGTTGAACCTGTTATTATGTCTAACGAGGCTATGAATAGGTTAGAGAATAATCTGCTGATGTTCTATACAGGAGATTTGCGTTCTGCTTCTGCTATTCTTTCTGAGCAGGGAAAAAATGTTGTTGCGGATAGCGACAAAGAACAAGCTCAACTTAAAATTTGCAAATATACCAATGAATTGCACAAAGAACTGATAAACGATAATATTGATGCAATGGGACCTCTGCTCAATGCCAACTGGGAACAAAAGAAAAAATTGGCAGGTGGCATAAGCACATCGTTGATTGATGAAGCTTATGAAAAAGCTATGGCGGCCGGAGCGACTGGCGGCAAGCTATTAGGGGCGGGTGGGGGTGGTTTTTTGCTGTTCTACGTACCAGAACATCGCCATAATGCTGTGAAAAATGCGCTTGCATATTTGCGGTATATGAAATTTGAATTTAGTTATAGCGGTTCAACAGTAATATATGTGGGTGATAAGCCCAAAGGATATTGAAATGAATATTTTAATCGCTGGTGGTGCGGGATTTATAGGTAGCCATTTAACCGATGTTTTGCTTGAAGCAGGGCATAAAATTGTTTGCGTGGATAATTTATGTCTTGGCAGTGAAAATATGATAAAGCATCATTTTGAAAATCCATGTTTTTCCTTTTGCAAACAGAATATTTGCGATGTGGAAAAATTGAACGAAGTATTCGCGCTTAATAAATTTGAACGTGTGTATCACCTTGCTGCCAATTCGGATATTCAAAAGGGAGGAAAAAATCCCTCAATTGATATTCACGATACGCTTGAAACAACTATCTGTATTTTAAATGCTATGCACAAGCACGGCGTGAAAGAATTGCTGTTTGCCTCAACTTCTGCCGTGTATGGCGACAAGCGTGAAAGGTTGCAAGAAACCGCCGGAGATTTACGACCCATTTCTTATTACGGTGGCGCAAAACTGGCTTCTGAGGCTATGATTTCGGCTTTTGCGGCTATGAATACTATGAAAGTGAGCATAATTCGCTTTCCCAATGTAGTAGGTCCAAGGCTTACGCATGGTGCAGTATATGATTTTATTAAAAAACTACGCAAGAATCCTAAAGAGCTTGAAATACTCGGAGATGGGAAGCAGGAGAAACCATACATTTATGTGGCTGATTTAATTGAAGCAATGCTTTTTTTGCCTTTTGAAACGGGTATGAATATATATAATGCAGGCGTGGAAAGCGCTACCACGGTGAAAAAAATTGCAGATATTGTATGCGAAGAAATGGGTTTGAAAGGAGTGGAATATAAATTCACGGGCGGCTCCATTGGCTGGCCTGGAGATGTGCCAAAGTTTCAATACGATTTATCAAAAATACACTCAGCTGGATGGAAAGCCAAACACACCTCCGATGAAGCAGTGCGATTGGCAGCGAAGGCGACATTATGAGGGCGGCTATTTTAGCAGGTGGCAAGGGAACTCGCATAGGAGAAATTTATCCTGACTTGCCCAAACCCATGTTTCCCATTGTCGGCAAACCTCTGCTGCAACATCATATTGAGGTTTTAGCTTTGCAAGGCATTAATCAAATTACATTGACTGTGGGTTATAAAGCCGATGTTATCCGCAATCATTTTGGCGATGGCAAGGCTTTTGGCGTACATATAGATTATATTGTAGAAAACGAACCTCTAGGCACGGGCGGTGCTTTGGCATTGTTGCCACGAGAAGATACGCTTATACTCTTGGGTGATGTGTATTTTGACATAGATATAGAAAAATTTATCCGTTTTCACAGAGAAAAACAAGCATCCATAACATTATTTGCGCACCCAAACAGCCATCCGCAAGATAGCGATATTCTTGTGACCGATGCGGAAGACCGTGTGACCTCATGGAAATCCAAAAATGACAAGCAACGCGGCGACAACCTTCCCAATCTTGCCAATGCCGGATTATACATATTTAATGGCGATGCGCTTCCTGTTGGCGAAGCTACAAAATGTGACTTAGACCATGATTTGATTATGAGAGTGATACCTGGAGGCAAAGTATTTGCCTATAATTCTCCGGAATATGTTAAAGATATGGGAACCCCAGAGCGTTTTGCTGCCGTGGAAAAAGATGTGCAAAATAGAGGAAGAAAAATTATTATACTAGGCGGTGGGCTTGCTGGAATATCACTCGCTTACTTTCTGCAAGAAAAACCCGGCATTGCTTCTATAGATATATTGGAAAAAGAAAATGAGCTAGGGGGCTTGTGCCGCAGTTTTCAGCATAATGGAATCACAGTTGATATAGGTCCGCACATCTTTTTTTCAAAAGACAAAGAAACTCTGAATTTTATGTTGGCTTTGCTCGGAGATAACAAGCATGAATTGCGGCGTTCCAACAGAATACTCCATAAAGGGAGTTTTATACAATATCCTTTTGAAAATGATTTATCTAAACTTAATGACGAAGAACGTGCGAAATGCGTAGATGCTTTTTTGCATAATCCATATAGAGACTATCCTGCCGATAATATGCTTCAATTTTTTTTGAAAACTTTTGGCGAAGGCATTGTAAATTTGTATCTTTGCCCGTACAATGAAAAAATATGGAAATTTAACCCTGCGTATATGGATACGCAAATGGTAGAACGCATACCACGTCCGCCCGATGAAGATATATTGCGAAGTGCGGCTGGTGAAACTATAGATGGCTACACTCATCAGTTGTATTTTTCCTATCCAAAAACAGGTGCTACCGCGGCATTTATAAACGCATTTATGAATAAATTAAATAGAAAAGTAAAAATTCATACATCGCATAAAGTAAGTTCGGTGCAAAAATCAAATAATAGCTGGTATGTTAAGGCAGCAAATGCAGAATACAAAGGCGATTTGCTGGTATCGTGTATTCCTGTGAATGTTTTAACTGAAATTTATAGTGGCATTGATGAGCAAGTAGCAAAATGCGGGCGCAATTTGCGGCATAACAATATTATTATAGCAATGGCAACAGTTTCTGTGGATAGAGCTGGTGATAATTTTGCATTTATGGTTGCAAACCCAGATGTAATTTTCCATAGAATAAGCAAAGTGGATTTTCTTGGAGAAAACTATCATAAAGACGGCACAGCATCTTATATGATGGAATATACATATCGCGATGAAGACAAAACGGCTGCTCTTTCTGATGAGGAATTGCAGGAGAAATTTATAGATGGATTGTTCAAAATAGGTTTTGTGCATGAAAAGAGTGAAGTACAGGCTTTTACGTTGAAGCGTTTTCCCTATGCTTATGTGATATACGATTTGCAGCATAAAGAAAATATGAAATATATTCGTGAGTATTTCAACAATCAAGGCGTGTATTTAAACGGCAGGTTTGGGAATTTTGAGTATTGGAATATGGATCGGGTTATTATGGAAAGCCAAAGTTTGACGGGTGGAATATAGTATGTTTTGTCCTAGAATCGGAACATATTTGTTTATTGATAAGAATTCGTTATCTATTTGCTGCGAACCAAATCGTACGACGATAAAGCATACGGCTAATATTGAAGATAGTATTAAGGCGTATTATGATTTATGTGAAACCTTGAATTATAAACTCTCGGTCGGTGAAAAAACTCGGTGTGATGGCTGTGCTATTCTTAAAGAGGGGGTTGGTACTCCAACCCTAAAAATTGATCTCGTACGATTCGGTTCTGGATTACGTGGCGCAACGAGATGTAATTTCCTATGTAATTACTGCGTTTATGGAGAGCATAACGGTAAAATAAATGGAATAGATATGTCTATACTAGATGTTTTGAATTTTATGGAAACGCATTTAATGATAACAAAAATAGATTATTATGGCGGTGAATTGCTTGTTTCAGAAGATAGGGATAAAATAATAAATATATTTCGTAGAAACGATTGGAGTATCAGAATCGGTACAAATTGCTCTATATTTTCTGAGAACCTATTTGATTTAATTAAGCAAAAGAAAACAATGCTTGAAGTATCGTTGGATGCGGGAACGGAGTTGACTTTTTCAAAGCTAAAAGGTGTAAATTTGTTTGAGAAAGTTAAGCGGAATTTACTTAGATACGCTTCCGCGAGTAATGGTTCTATGATTCATTTGAAATATATTTTATTCGATAGAATAAATGACGATGACAAAAACATCAATGGATTTATAGATATTATTTCAAAAGTTAATCCTGGAAAAGTTGTTATAGCTCATGATGTCCGCAGCCGAATGATATTAAGCGACCGTGAGAAAAATGATATAAACCTCTTAGTTTTAAAATGTCAAAAAGAACGGATTCCTATCTCTGTTCAAACAAATGGTTTTAACAACAGTGACTTACCATTTTTGAAAGAATTGGAGTTGTATTAATATGAATATCCGTGCTGCGATTGATAGCGTATTAGCGCAAACTTACCCGCATTTTGAACTTGTGGTTTTACAATATCTTAAAACCCCTTCCAAAATTTGCAGTTATTGTACTTTAAAGCGAGTAGCTCACAACTGGCATACGGTAAGCGGAAAAGCGGATATAAATGATTGGTTGGCGGAAAATCAGAAAGTGGAAAAGAATATATGGAACAGTTAAAAGAATGTATTGGAATTATCAACGAGGTATCTCCTTTTGATAAGTATTTCGCTGAATTAGAAATGCTGTATGATAAAATCTGCATTTTTGGTATGGGTAGTTATGGAACAGAGATTTTACCGATTCTTAAGAAGAAATTAGGAAATAGAATAAGGTGTGTGTCTGATAATGATAAAAATAAACATGGCAAGGAATATTGTGGAATAAAATGTGTACCCCCACATGAGCTTGATAAGAATACATATATATTTGTAAGTATATTTCAGGCAGATGACATTATTGCTGAATTATCCGCGAAAGGATTCTATGTAATTAATCAAGAGTTACAAAACTCTTTTGATTTATTCAGATTATATGGATTCAGACAATCAGGCAAATTATATACGGAAAACTATGAAGGGTTAGAAAAAGTTTTTTCATTATTTTCTGATGACTTGTCTAGGCAGATATTTATACGCCGTATTCAATACAATATATTGCCATACGAAAACAAAAGGTTTTTTGATACGGTTTATAGTGGTGATCAATATTTCCCCGATGATATAATTACACTAAATGATAATGAAACTTTTATAGACGGCGGTGGATATACGGGAGATACTATTCAGAATTTTATAGCACGAACTAAAAGTAATTTTAATAGCATTTACTCATTTGAAGTGGATGAAAAAAATTATGCCATAATGAATGCGTATATTAAAACATTGCCAGAAAATCTTTCTCAGAAAATATTTATATTCCAATATGGATTGTCAAATCAAGAGGAAAAAATAAAGTTGATCGGAAATGGGGCTAGTACGCATGTGCAGAAAGTAGGTGGAGTATTTTCTGATAATTTTGGTAAATTGGTAGCTTTGGATAATGTTGTAAGCAACAAAAGTTCAGTATCGTTTATTAAGTTGGATATAGAAGGTTATGAACGAAACGCGTTAATTGGCATGATGGAAACCATCAAAAATAGCAAACCTAAGATGGCGGTGTGTATTTATCATAAACCTGAAGATGTCTATGAAATACCCTTGCTTCTTCATGAAATGAATCCCGCGTACCGTTTCTTCTTACGCCATCATGGGCACGATTGGAATTATGCAGGTGAAACAGTTTTATACGTCATACCGGAGAAAAATATATGAATAGTTTAGTTTCCGTAATTCTTCCTGTTCGCAACGGTGAAAACTATATCCGTGCTGCGATTGATAGCGTATTAGCGCAAACCTATCCGCATTTTGAACTTGTGGTAGTAGATGCCTCGGATGATAATACTCCAAATATAGTTGCTTCGTATAAAGATGAGCGAATTAAATATTTTCGCCAAAAATCAAAAGGGTCTGTAAATGGTTACAATGAAGCTTTGGACAATTATGTAAATGGCAAATACATTACCTTTATCCATCACGATGATATTTATTACCGCGAAAAATTATACGAACAAGTTCGTATGATTGAGAAATTTGCAGATGTTGATTGTGTATATAACGATATAGAATTCGTTGATGAACAACTGAATACAGTACGAATACGTGGGCACGAGGATTACTATCATCGCAACAATGATTTGCTCGCGGTTATGATGATAGGTTACGGCATTTCCAACTTGGGTATGAATGTATTGGTGAAACGTGATTTTATTGAAAAACACAAATTACGCTATTCACTTGAAACGCCTATTTGTTGTGATCACGCTTATATGTTTGATCTTATAGATGCTGGTGCAACTTTCAAGCACATAGATAAACCGCTTTTGCGTTACCGTGTGCATGAGGACAATTATTCTGGCGACCGTGAACGGGTTGAGCAAGATAACCAAAGAATATATGCTCGCTATAGCTTTGAAAAATTAGAAAATATAGTTAAACACACGAATTACAGCGAAAATGAAAAAGAAATTGTTTTAGGAAAATTGTATTATCGTCTTGGCAATACGGATAAAGCTAATAAACTTTTTATAGACGCATTAAACAAACATCAAAATCCTTGGGCAGCATTTTATTTAGGCACGGGATATTATCGCTATCAAGGAAATTTTGAAAGTGCGGAGAAATATCTTCGTTTAGGTCAAGAACAAATGCCTTACCGTGCGGAATTTGCAAACAATATAGGCTGCTGTGTGTTGCAGCAACAAAACGTAGATGCTGCAAAGCCATATTTTGCAGAAGCGGCAAGGCTTATGCCCAATTATTATGATGCGAAATATAATCTTGAACGTTCAGAAATTGGGGAAAAATTCAACCCGCGCATTACAGACAGGGAAATAGAACATTCAGAGCAATTTGGAATTGTGTGGAAAATGGCAGAAAAAAAAAGAGAAGAAAGCGGCAGTTTACAGCCAGCGGGGAATTTGTGAGTTACCTAGAATTACAAGAGAGAGAAAAAATAAGGATAGCTTTTTTATTTCAGATGGCATCATTTTGGCCATCTTGGGAAACTTTTTTTCTTGAATGTGTAAATGATCCACGATTTGATGTAAAGCTTTACCTTGTACAAGATGGCGTTGATATTTCACGGCACACAGAATCCGCCGAAAGTTTTTTACAAGAGAATAATTTGGATTTTATACCGTTTGATTATTCAAATTTTAGAAAATTCAACCCACATATTGCTGTGATTCAAACACCTTATGAAACATTGCATAGAAAGCCGTATCTATATAGTTTGCGTTTAAAAAGATTGGAAATTCGAGTGATTTATATACCATACGGAATTGAATTGGCAGATACAGCAGCAGCGAGGCACGACCATTTTCGTGAGCCTGTTTTGAAAAATGCTTGGAGAATTTATACACTATCTGATGAATTTAAACGAGAATATGAAAAATATTGTGAAAATGCCCAAGCGGTTCGAGCATTGGGTTTGCCTCGTTTTGATTCGCTAGTTCAGAAACATAGGTTTACTTTATCTAATGATTTGCAATCAAGAATAAAAGGCAGAAAAATTGTAGTTTGGCATACGCATTTTGCAAAAGTTATTTTGGATTCAGGAGTAGAAAAACAAGTAACGCCTTATTTAGAAGAATATATTGAGTTTGCTGAAAAACTTGCGGATTATCAAAAAGAACTTTTTTTCATTTTCTTGCCTCATCCGCGTTTTGGAGATGATGCTGTAAATGAAACAAACAACAGAAAATCAGCAAAATTACTAGAAATTATAGGTTCTGCGCCAAATACATATATTGATAGAGCAGATGATTACCGTCCTTCTTTATTGAACGCAAACGTTATCATAACAGATCGAAGTGCTTTAATGATAGAGTCAGCTGTTGTAGGCGTTCCAGTGCTATATCTTGAAAATATTGATTATAGAGAGCCGATATTTCCTCCTTTGGTTCCTTTGATGGAAAGTTATTATAAGGGAACGGGGAGTAAAGATATAGTAAAATTTTTGGATATGGTTCATAGCGGCATTGATGAAAAAAAACCTGCCAGAGAGTCTGCATTGCGCAAATGTATTCCTTATATGGATGGAAAGTGCGCAGAAAGAATAAAAAATGATATTCTTTCTTCAAATTATGAGAAGCCTTTGCAAAAAAAAGAAAAGATTATTATTTTCGGTACAGGTTTTCTTTATAAAAAAATAATGAGTTTTTACAAGTTTCCAGATAATTGCGAAATCGTTGCACTTTCTGACAATAATGGCGATAAATGGCACAAAGAACTGGATGGTATTCAAGTGATACCACCTGAAAAAATTAATACCTTGGATTTTGATAAAATTATAATTATGGCAACCAATGTATTTGAGGAACAAATATATAAGCAACTTAGGTTTGATTTGGAAATACCAGCAAATAAAATTGAATTTTGTGAATATTTGGCAATTTTATAGGAGGTTAAAATGTACGTTGAAGAAATTGGAAAAACCGAAGTTTTCCCCAATAACCTATGTATAACTTATTTCTTAATTTCAACAAGCAGAAGTATTGATGAAATCAAGAAATTGGTTGATAGGGGTATAGCGATATTCGGAATAGGTGCTTTAGGCAATAGTTTAGCAGCATTAAATACGTTTGGTATCAAGCCTGCGGTATTATGCAACAGCAATGATGAGATAAATGGTGGACATTTGTTTGGTTATGAAATGATAAGCACGTGGGACGTAATATCAAACTATGAACAATATTATATTATTGTTCCTGAAATACGCGATGTTATTCGTTCCGCAATTATTCGTCAAATGTTATATGCTGGAATAAAAGATTTTAGCTTAATTAAAGCTGTACGGCTACCCGATTTTGAAAGATTGGGAGATATGGAACCATTAAAAAAATCATTTATGTGTTCAATAAATAAGTTCGCTTTCCCTATTCTTATCGACAAAACTATTATTAATGACTATTTTTTTAATTATATGGCAGGAATTTGTTGGTGGCATTTAATTTACAAATGGGTTTATGAAACTTATAAAAATAAGAATAATGTAAAAATGTTAGATATCGGACCCGGTATAGGTTTTTTCTCAGACTGCGTTAAAAATTTGATTGATGTTAATATTGACTGGATTGATCTTTATGTAAA
This sequence comes from Candidatus Fibrimonadaceae bacterium, assembly GCA_031281345.1. Taxonomy (GTDB): domain Bacteria; phylum Fibrobacterota; class Fibrobacteria; order Fibrobacterales; family Fibrobacteraceae; genus Fibrimonas. The sequence continues at coordinate 45,643 of JAITFN010000061.1, read as the reverse complement.
TAATAGTTATGCATACAACGTTGCCGAAAATGTTATGGTTATGAATATAGAAACAAATGATGTTCCGAGCGATAAAAAATATGATTTTATTGTTATGACAGAGGTAATTGAGCATTTTTCTTATAATCCAGTACCTACGTTACGAAAAATTAGAGGATTGCTTAAAGAGGAAGGTTTTTTATTTCTTTCATGTCCTCATAATATGCAATTTTACTCACACCGTACTTGGAGGGATATGCCAACACCAGGAGACGAAATTCTATTTTCTTACCATGATCACATATATGAATTTAGTCACAGGGAATTGCTTGAAATATGTTCGGAAGCAGGTTTTATTGTCGTACGTGAAGGTTTTTCGTGTGTAGGCAAATCGAATCTTATGCTTAGTGTTTCTCAAATTAAAAAGCCTAATTAAAATAATTTTCTATATTTAAAGCAAAATGCAGAATATAAAAGTAAGTATCATAGTTCCTGTTTACAACGTAGCAGATATTATTCTTGTGTCTGTCAAAGGATTTTTTGAAGATATACGTAAAAAATTGTCAGAAGAGTGCCATAATATTGAAGTTGTTAATTTAATAAAGTTGTTTGAATTATGAATAGTACTATACATATAGCATATTGCCTTGACGATGGATACGCAGAGCCTACTTGCGTGTCTATGGCATCTATGCTAGCAAATACTAAATCAGAAATACATTTTCACGTGATTTCTAATAGATTATCCGATGAAAATAAAGCAAAATTATCGTCATTATCAGAACGTTTTCCACATGGGAAGTGGAATTATTATGGATTTGAATATGATGATAAAGCACTTACTATTCCTGAGCATTTAACAGTTGAAACATATTATCGTTTTTTCCTTCCAGCGATATTGCCTGAACTAGAGAGGATAATATATATTGATGGCGATACGATTATAAATGGTGAAATTGCAGAATTATGGAATGAAGATTTAGAAGGAAAAATTGCTGGAGTGGTTTCAGATGTAACCAATTCATATAAGCGTTCTAAAATTCTTGATTTAGAATATGATTGGTATTATTTTAATGCAGGTGTATTATTGTTGGACTTGAAAAAATTTTCTGAATTATATACGCTTGATAATTTACCTAAAATTATCAGCGTTGTTTTCAACAAGTATGTTGAAAATAATGAACCTTGGTATGCCGACCAAGAAGTTATTAACTATTTAATAAAAGGAGAAAAATATGCGAAATTTTTATCCGCCAAATTTAATTTAGAAGATATGGGACATTTTTTTTACCCTAAAAATTGCAAAAGTCTCAAAAAATGGGTAGATTTTTATAATTATCCTGTTATTATTCACTTTATCGGTCAAAAAAAACCGTGGCATTTGAATGCTACTTTTATGATTTCCAAGCATTGGCGTTTATACTACAAATACAAAGCATTAACGCCATTTTACGACCAATTGGATAAAAAACTCATAACTGAATATGAACGCCGAAAGAAAATTACCAAAACAGAAGCTCTGCTTCCAACAAACATATACATACAACTATTCTGGCGGGATATTTTTGCTGATTCTGCTGGATATATTAAGCAGGTTATTGGCAATCGCAAACTTGCATTCTGGGGAGCAGGGCTGCATATTTCCTCTATAATGACAATATTTGCATCAAGTGAGGTATATCCTGATATAGTAGTAGATGGTTTGACTGCCAATTATGGCAAAGAAGTGTTTGAATATACGGTTCAACCGGCAGAGATGTTGCGAGGAAAAATGGAAGAGTATTTTGTTGTGCTTTGCATGGAAACTAAACGGGCGTATGATATTGTGAAAAAAATACTCATAGAATACGGTTATGATGAAAATGGATTTGTACATGCTTATGCGGAAGTGTATAAATGGGAGAATAGGCTTTTATTGTCGGAGAAAAACTATGTATAAACTACTGAGTGAGTTGCCAGATTTTTCAGAAAACATTGATTTCGAAATGTTCAATGCCATACCACCAGAAACTTATAAATTTATGCAAATGAGTACAGAAGAAAGACGATTTCTTTTTGGGTTAATTCGCCATTTCAAGCCAAAAAATATATTGGAGGTAGGCGTGGCGGAGGGTGGGGGGTCAATGCTTATATTGCAAGCCATAAAGGATATAAAAGAAACTACCTTGACTTCCATAGATTATGCAGAAAGAACACTTAGATACGATAAACCCATTGGTTTTGCAGCCTTGTTAGAAAACGCAAATAATCCGCAATGGACTTTGGTTGCCGGTAAAGATCCATCAGAAGTGATTAAAAGTTTCAATAAAAAGTTTGATTTTGTGATTATTGATACAGCGCACATACATCCTGTTGAAACCTTGAATTTTTTATCCGTATTGCCTTTTTTAGAAGATGGAACAGTTGTTGTATTGCACGATTTGTCCTTGTATGTAAATACTAATTTTAAGGATTTATCAAATTTTCCTAATATTTTTCTTGCTACTAAATTTTTATTCAGTTCAGTTACGGGTGAAAAAATTACTATCTCTTCAAATAACAAAGAATATATTTCTCAATGGATATTACCAAATATAGGAGCGTTTCAAGTAACTTCTGATACACGTAAATATATTGACGGAGTTTTTTATTCACTAGCGATACCTTGGTGTTTTACTCCAGAAGACTATGTTATGAATAGCATTCGCAATATTGTTGAAAAATATTATGATAAAACGAAATTAGAATTATTTGACTATGCGATTAAAGCAAATTACTATCTAAAAGCTAAAAAGTTGAAACATACTATTGATTTGCCTAATGTGTTGCAGCAATATGAAGGCAAATACATTCTTTTCGGTCAAAAAAATGCTGAGAATTATATTGAGATGATAAAAAGCATAGGTTTTGATTCACCATTAGAAATATGGGATAACAAAGTATATGGCGGCGATATTTGTGGTGTATCAATTGTGAAACCACGTAAGGAACTTGATGCTAAAATTGCAATTATATGTACGGTCAAAGCAAAGTTTACATATGATCTTATTATGGAAGAATTTTCAAATTCATTAAAATTACATACCTATTGGTTTGAGGAGTAAAAATAATGATAAACAATTCAAAACAAAAAATTCTCTATGGTGCAGGAGGCGTAGGTAAAATGATGTTTGAGTATTATACTGAAAAGCATCAAAATTCCATTTATTGCTTTGCGGATACTTTCAAAGGTGGAACAACGTACTGCGGAAAACCTGTCTTAACATTCGAGAAATTTGCAGTTATTCAAAACGATTATGATGTTGTGATATGTGTTCTTGACTCAAATGAAGTGATTGATATTTTAAAAAAAGCAGGAATTAACAAATATACGGTTTGGAGTGATGCTATATTGCAAGACATAGATATAGATACTGATGATAATCTTCAAAAGGCGAAAAAACTGGTGGCTTTTGCCAATAATCGTGCATATAGTATTATTAAACAGAAAAATCTAAGTATGTTACGCCCTGAAGAAATAACATTGAATTATCTGCTGGCAAGATATTATTTTATTGGTGTAGGGCATATTTTTGATGCTGGAATTTGTTCAGGTGGCTGTACGGAATCATTTATAAGCGGTCTTTTAAAAAATCCAAATATAGATAAAATTGATAAATACATCTATGCTTATGAGCTTGCAAAATATGATAATCAATATAATACATCTTATCCTCGATGTATTGTAGATTTTGTAAAGCGGCAATATAGCGAGACCATTAACTACGACGGTAAAGATTTTAGTGATTTGGTAAGAGAAAATATTGCACACTTAGATGGTGTCGAAAGAATTAAATTGTTTATTGGCAATATTATAGAGCAGGAATATCCTGATGATATTGAAATAATGTTTTTAGATGTATGCAAGTCACCTGAATTAAATTTTTCAATGCAAAAACTGTATTCTAGAATGATACCAGGTTGCTCTTTACTTATACATCAGGATTATATTCACCCTTGTTTACCATATATAAAAGTTACAATGGGATATTTAGCTGAATATTTTGAATACATAGGATCAACGCGAATAAACAGTGCTGTTTGGTTACTCAAGAAAAAAATCCCACAAGAAGTTTTGGAAATAAATCCTTATTCTTTTTGTTTTGATGAAGTTCTTAGTTTACATAATAAATGGAACTATGTTTTTAATGAAGAGCAAAAAGCAATTATTATGGAGTCAATAAAACTTATACCAGAGTTTAATGGATAAACCACAATCTCCAATAAGAGGGTAGTCTTTTCTGTTTTGCCTTGAAGCATAGATAACGAAATGCAGGCATATAATGCTCGCTTGGGTGGCAGGGACCAACTATGTTGAAGTATTTTTGAGGCATTAGGGATAATAATAGAAATTTTCTAATTTTTATCTTATAGGTTTTATAAATGAAAACAGTCCTTATTCCCGGTGGTGCCGGTTACATAGGTTCTCATACAGTCAGAGCATTGGCAGATGCTGGATTCAACTGCGTAGTTTACGATAACCTTTCCGAAGGACATAGAGAAGCGGTCAAAGATTTTGAGCTTATTGAAGGCGATTTATTGGATTTTGAAAAACTCACGCAAGTGTTTAAAAGCCGCAAAATTGACGGCGTGGTTCATTTTGCTGCGTTTGCGCTTGTGGGTGTGAGCATGAAAGACCCTTTGGCTTATTATCGCAACAATGTTATAGGAACTCACAACCTTTTGACGACAATGGTTAATACTGAGGTAAAAAACATAGTGTTTTCTTCCACTTGCGCAGTTTATGGCGATGTAAAAAACGTCCCTATAAATGAATCATTTTTAGCAGAACCTTGCAATCCTTATGGCGAAACAAAATTAGCTGTTGAAAGAATGTTAAAATGGTGCGATGCTGCGCATAATATAAAATATGTTTGCCCTCGCTATTTCAACGCTGCAGGAGCAATGTCAGATGGCAGCATAGGCGAAGATCATAAATTGGAAACTCATTTAATTCCTCTTGTTTATCGTGCAATCCTTAAAAACGAAACTTTGTCCGTATTTGGCAATGATTACCAAACTCGTGACGGAAGCTGCATTCGCGATTATATTCATGTTTGCGATTTGGCAGATGCGCATGTGAAAGCCTTGAAATTTTTGCTGGATGGCGGTAGTAGTATGTCTGTGAACTTGGGAACAGAATATGGTGCATCTGTATTTGAAATAATCAAAGCAGCGGAACAGGCAAGTGGTATGGTTGTGAATTATACGGTGGCTCCGAGAAGAGCCGGAGACCCACCGATTTTGGTTGCCGATACCTCGCTCGCAAAAGAAAAACTAGGATGGAACGCAGTGCGTGGGCTTAAAGAAATTATGGCCGATGCATGGCAATGGCATAAAAATCATCCGAAGGGGTATGGTGGATGAGGATATATGACTCAGAAAAAAAACATTAAAGTTTCCGTTATAGTTCCTGTTTACAATGGTGAAAAATGGCTAAATAGATGCTTGCAAAGTTTGGTTAATCAAAGTCTGAGAGAAATACAAATTATTTGCGTAAATGATTATAGTACAGATAATTCTCTTGCTATTTTACAGCAATATGCAAAAAAAGATAAAAGAATTGTAATTAAGAATTTGAAGAAAAATGGAGGAGAAAGCATTGCTAGGAACAATGGGTTAAAAATTGCAAAAGGCGAATACATAGCATTTGTTGACCAAGATGATTATGTTGATTTGAATTTTTATGAAAAATTGTATGAATGTACCAGAAATTGTAGCATTGATGTTGTAAAGGGAAATGTGAAAGAAAAAAATAGCGGTGTGGAAATAATACCTACATTAAACTCTAAAATTAGAGAAAATAGATTTCATTTTCTTTTTAATTGGTGGAGTGCAATTTATAAAGCTTCTTTTTTACGATATAACAACATACAATTGCAAGAAAATACCATTTTGGGAGCGGATCTTATTTTTCTTATAAAAGCAGTTGTAAATGCCAATAAAATAATAACGGTTGATGATGTTTTTTATCATTACATAAGAAGGGTGAACTCTGGAGATTCTAAAATATTAAATTATAAAAAAATAAGCTCTATTTTCAAAGTTCATTCATATATATATGATTATTTAGATGAAAAAAAAATAAGTAAAGAAAATTATATTATAACATATAGGAACCATTTTTTTGGATTCTTAAGTTATTTTTATAGAAGTAAGGGTAAAAAAAATGAAAAATTCGTTTATGAAAAGGCAATTGAAATGTACAATAAGTGTAAATACAAGAGTTTTTTTGCCGAGAAATATGCACAAGAATGTTTAAATTATTTAAACTATTTAAATAACAAAAATAAAACAAAATTATTAACATTATTACAGGAACACTTTTCATCTATTTTTTACCCTAAAATAACTATAAATAACCGAAAAAAGTATATTTATGTTTGGGGAAAAGGAGAAGATTCAGAGAGAGTGGTTCGGCAGTGTGAATATAACAACTGGAATATAACAGGATTTTTAGATTCAAATAAGAAAAAGGGAGCGATTTCCCCTATTAAAATTTTAAAACAAAAAAACAAAAATTATTTTATTATAATTAGTAGCAGAAAATACAGCTCTGAAATTGCAAAAATTTGCAATCAAGCGGGGCTTAAAGAGGGACAAGATTTTTGGAGGCCACATTAAATACTATGCAGAAAGAATATAGTTCCAAACATCTTCGCGCATTAGCCGTTGTTCTTCCACAATTTCATCCTATTCCAGAAAATGATGAATGGTGGGGTAAAGGTTTTACAGAATGGACAAATGTCGCAAAGGCAAAGCCTCGTTTTAAAGAGCATTACCAGCCACATATTCCAGCAGATTTGGGCTTCTATGATTTGAGACTGGAAGAGTCAAGAATTGCTCAAGCTGAATTGGCAAAAAAATATGGCATTTACGGCTTTTGTTATTACCATTATTGGTTTTACGGCAAGCAGTTACTAGAAAGACCTGTAAATGAAATTGTAGTAAGCGGTAAACCAAATTTTCCTTTCTGTTTATGTTGGGTGAATGAACCGTGGGGTAGAAATTGGAATGGTTTGAATAATGATATTATGCAGGAACAAAAGTATAGTAAAAAAGATCATTTGAATCATATTAGATTTTTATTAAATATTTTTAAAGATAAAAGATATATTAAAGTAAATGAGAAACCGCTTTTTATAGTATATAGAGCAACTCATATCCCAAATGTTAGAGATATGATTAGTTTATGGAATACGGAAGCTAAGAAAAATGGTTTTAAAAACGGGCTTTATTTTTTAGCTACAACGGGACATGGTTTCTATGAGGATCCAACATTATACGGATTTGAAGGAGTTTGGGATTTTTTGCCGTATATATTCTCTAATGATACTGTATCTAGAGTTTTGAAATCCTCAAAAGATAGAATAAGTTTATATGATGATATTGTTAAAAGAGCATTGGAAACATATCCAATACCAAGACCGTTCAGAAAATATCCAGGAGTTTGCCCTGGTTGGGATAATAGCCCAAGGAAAGCAAAAGATGCTTTTATTGTACACGATTCTACCCCTGATCTATATGAAAAATGGCTTGCTCATGTATGTGAAAAATTTGAACCTTATTCAAAAGAAGAAAATTTTGTATTTCTAAATGCAATGAATGAATGGGCAGAAGGTAATCATTTAGAACCGGATTTGAAATGGGGTTTGAAATATTTGGAAGCTACAAAGAGGGTGTTGGATAAATATATATAGCGCATTTTATTGAATAACAATGACTTTTACTATATTTATTCCGAATATGGCTTTTGGCAATAAAATAGCGTTTAATGAGGCTTGTGGTGAAAACCCCATAAAAGATATATATATATGGGGAGCAGGGCATTATGGCGTTCTCACAGCTTTTGATTGCGAGCAAAAAGGCATCAAAATCAGAGCTTTTATAGATATCAATGCAAATAAAATAAAAACAAGACTTGGGCTGCCAGTATTGATTCCAGAACAAGCATTAATAAATGATGCTATCATTAAACCATATATAATAGTTTCCGTTGAAAATCAAGATGCAGCTTATAAAATAACTGAATTTTTGCAAAAAAATTGCCTTAAAGAAAATGAGGACTATGAATATTCAGAACTGATTTCGTGGGTAAAAATAAGAAATTATTTTTTACAATTAGACAGTCAGAACCAACCTGAAGAAATAAAAGAAATTATAGATTTTTTAAAGAAAGATTTATTTTCCATATTCCCTTATGAATTTATTCATAAATATGAATTGCCAAATGTACTTTACGATAATGACTGTAAAATGCATTATATTTTACACAAAAGTAAAAAATTGTATATGCCAAGTGAATGGAACGAAAGTAAATGCGCAAATTATTATAAAGGTCTATGCATAGAACAAGATATGGATTCTCCTCACAGATATGAAGTAGAGAATTATATAGTTAAAGAAGGCGATGTTATAGTAGATATAGGTGCTGCAGAAGGTATATGGGCATTGGAAAATGCTGAAAAAGCCTCAAAGATATACTTGTTTGAATGTGAAGAAAAATGGATAAAAGCTTTGCAAAAAACATTTGAACCGTATAATGAGAAAATTGAAATAATAAATAAATTTATATCGAATGTAACGGAGGAAAATGAAGTTGCTTTTGACGATTTCTTTAATGGACATAAAATAAATTTCGTAAAAGCGGATATTGAAGGTACAGAACGAAAGTTTTTGCAGGGAGCGAAAAACATATTGCAAAATAAAAATGATATAAAACTTCTTTTATGCACGTATCACAGAGAAAATGATGAAATAACTTTGAAAGAAATACTTGAAAAGTATGGTTTTGCAACGGAATACTCAAAAGGATATATGTTATTTTTATATAGTTATGGTAAAGAATTGAAAGAACCTTATATTAGGCGAGGTTTAATAAGGGCAAAAAAATGAATTCGCACAATATTTACATTTGGGGTACTGATAAGCGAGCAATTTTAACTGGGCTAGATTTAGAACAGCAACATTTGCAAATAAAGGCTTTTATAGACCCAAAAGCTGATGAAATAGGAACTCGCATAGGATTGCCAGTTATGTCTCCTTCTGATATTATATATGAAGATATATATATATATATTGCATCGGCTGAGTATCATGAATTGCTAAAGATTGGAAATTTTTTAGAAAGTAAGGGCTTGGTGTATGGAAAAGAACAGGTTGGTTTTGAATTTTTACCAGAACTTATTTATGACAAAGATAAATTTAAGAGGAATTCTATTAAATCTGAATTGCCTAGTGAACCTTTGATATCAGTAATTGTCCCAGTATATAATGTTGAATTATATCTACCGCAATGCTTAGATTCAATAATAAATCAAACTTATGAAAATTTGCAAATTATATGTGTCTATGATGGTTCAACAGATAATTCATTGCAAATATTGCAACAATATGCAAATAAAGATACAAGAATTGAAATTATAAATAAAAAAAGTGGATGTTTAGGTTCTGCAAGAAATTTTGCATATCCATATATCAAAGGTAAATATACTCTTTTTGTAGATTCTGATGATTATATTGATGTTGATACTTGCAGGAAAAGTGTTGCTGTGGCGGAGCATAGTGATGCAGATATTACGCTTTTTTTTTGGAATGCAGAAATGAAACTGAATAGCGGAACAACTATTTTTCTTAAACAATATCAATTTTTTCCCGATAGCAAAACAAAAATAACTATTGAGGAAAAAATGTCTGTAATGCATTTTACAGATATGTGGAATAAACTTTGGCGTTCTGATTTTTTGAAAGAAAATAAGTTGCTATGCCCAGAATATATAGCTTATGAAGCTATTTTACCCTCATGGAAAGGTTTAATATTAGCAAATAAAGTGGCTGTGGTTGAAGATGTTTTATGTCATTATCGTGTAGTAGGTGATTCAATGACGGGTAAATTAAATAGTACAAATATTGATATCTCCAAGCATCAATTTGATTTTCTGTACACAAATAAATTGATCTTAGATTTTTTAGATAAATCAGGTTATTTTGATAAATACGGGATAGAATATATTGAGTGGTATATAGGAACTTGTTTTGGTATATATGATAAAAGAACTCCTGAAGCTGTAAAACCATTGTTTCTTCAGCAGATATTCCTTTCTCTTTCCGAAGAGGAAAAAGAATTTTATCGCAAACATAAATTTTCTACAAATATAATAGAATTGTTAACGAAGTATTTTGGAGATAGGTTGGGTTAATTCAAATGCAGAACATAAAAGTAAGTGTGTGTATAAAATGAAACCAAATGATCCGCTCGTTTCTTGGTTAATGCCTGTTTACAACGGTGAAAAATATCTTCGCCGTGCGATGGACTCTATGCTTGGACAAACATATCAAAACTTCATAATGATTATAATCATAGAAAATGGCTGTATAGACAATACAGAGGCTATTTGCGAAGAATATGCTAAAAAAGACAAGCGGATACGTATATACTATAACAAAGAAAATCTCGGTGTTGCAGCTTCTTTAAACCGCGGACTGGAACTATGCGAGGGCAAATATATTGCCAGAATGGATGCAGGTGATGTAAGTTTGCCTGAACGATTAGAGAAACAAGTGGCTTTTATGGAAAATAATCTTGATATTGGTGTTCTTGGAACATACTGCCAAGTGATAAGAGATTCTTATACTTGTATTGCTGAACCGCCGATAGGCAATGATGATATTTGTGCAAAATTGATATTTGTAAATACAATTATGCATCCCTCGGTAATGCTGCGTTCAGGATTATTCAAGTTGAATAATTGGAAATATCCTGAAGGCGAATCAGAGGATTATGCGTTGTGGGCATCCTTAATATCAAAAACAAAAATGGCGAATTTGGCAGACGTTTTGGTGGAATATTATGAACATGGAGATAATGCTTGCTCCGTTAAATTTCCAAAAATACGCGCAGTTTCAGCCGACATTTCCAGAAAGGCTTTATTTGATGAACTTAATATAAATACAAGCAATTATCCCGATATATATTTTGGTTGGCGTGGTTATGATTTGCTCCCTTATGATATTAAAAAATTTCTGGTCAATGGTGCAAAATTATTATCAGAAATAAAAATTGCTAATAATAAACTGCAAAAATTCAATGATAAATCTTTAAATAATGTACTGGAGGCTCAGTGGCAACAAACAAAGTGTGATGTACGATTAAGTTCTCTAAAATTAAAATTTGATGAACTTATTTCGGAGGTTGTAGATGATGCTATGTCTTTGTTTGCCGACAAAAAAGTCATTATTTATGGTACAGGCAGATACTGCTCAAATGTTATAGATTCAATAAAAAATGATGAGTTTTTCTCTAATATTATTGCCTTCTGTGATTCGGATAAATCAAAACACAATACTGACTTTTTTGGAAAGAAAATAATTGTGCTAGAACAATTATCTAACTTTGACTATGATTATATTCTTATAGCATCTCCCTTGTATGAACAAGAAATACGAAATATGCTGAACAGTATTAAAATACCATCGCAAAAAATATTGACTTTACCAAGTGTTGGTGAATTTGATTTTCATTTAAAACGAAAAAAATATGATAAATATTATGCACATAAAAATACAGAACGAAAGGCATATTTATTTTGTACGCCGGATTACGGCAATCTTGGAGATCATGCCATTGCTGAGGCAACGTATAGTTTTTTCCAAAATCAGCTAGGTTTTGAAATAGCGGAAATTCCATTTGGGCAATACAATATATGTGCAGAAATCACCAAACACCACATATTGCCATCAGATATTGTTTTAATTACTGGAGGCGGATTTTTGGGTTCTTTGTGGTTTTCGGCTGAACAGCAAGCCAGAGACGTTATAAAAAACTATCCCGATAATCCCATAATAATATTGCCGCAATCAATTTTTTGGGAAAATACTCCTCGTTGGAAAAAAGAATGTGAAGAAACTCAACAAGTATATGCTTCTCATGGAAATTTAACGCTTTGCGCAAGGGACTTGGCAACCTATAAACTTATGCAAGAATTATACCCAACCTGCCATTTACGGCTTATACCTGATATGGCTCTTTATATGAATTGGAATAATTTTTTTGATACCGATACACAACGCAATGGAGCTTTGCTATGTTTGAAAAAAGACAAAGAATCCATTTTGACAGACGAAAATCAACAGTATCTATTAGATATTGGCAAAAAACTTTGCGGAGATGCAAAGTTTTGCACTACGGTTTTACAAGTGCAAATTTTTCAAGAGGAAAGAGAAAATAGATTACGTAAAAAGATAAATGAGTTCCGCAAAGCAGAGCTTGTTGTTACCGATAGATTGCACGGGATGATTTTTGCGGCTATTGCTGAAACGCCTTGTGTGGTATTAAGTGCTCTTACACATAAATTGCAAGCAACATTTGAATGGGTAAAACATTTGCCATATATCCGATTTGCCGAAAATATTGCGGACGTGAAAACTTTTGCTTCTCAGGTTTTAGCTGTAGAGGTGAGGAAGTACGAGACAGCACGGTTAGAATCGTATTTTGATGAATTGGAAGCTTTGATAAAGGGGTTATAATTCAACATCCAAAAACCGTTATTTTATCGCATTCCCTAACATACAATTTTTCTTCCCAACTCTTGCCAGTATTTCTGTCAAAAACAACAAGCCAGCCTCTTTCCACTCCGCAACTCTCCATATAGGCAGAAAGCTGAACCAGTCCTTCTGGAATGGTTTGGGCATTCTTCAATATTTTAATTTCTATAGGATATTTTTGCCCACCGTAAACAACGCACAAATCAGCTCGCTTCCTGCCTAAAGCCATTTCTCTGACTATTATGCCGCCGCCGTTGATTACCCTCTGCAAAAAAGCCTGAAAAACCAAATGCGGGGCAGCTTCATCGTATTGGTAAAAATTTTTTTTATAGCGCTCAACCCATATTTCGCTGTTCTCTCTCCAAAATCCCTGAAAATCCTTGATTAAATAATCCATATCTATCTTGTCGTTTTTCATATAGCGAGGAACCGCATAATTCTCATAGCCGTCTTTTATAGCTTCTTGAACGCTCCAGTTAAGCGCCCTCACTATTACTTCCGCATAAATTGGATTGGCAGGCTCTGTTTTTCCGGTGCTGTCTCTTATCAATCCTAAATCTCTGGTGTATAGATAATCATCAGACAATTTATCTATGCTAAGTTCTTCTCCCATAATCAAAGGCTGAATAACAGAACGAACTCGCTGCTCCTTTAGCCTTTCCATAAGGGAATCAAAATGCGTTCCTCTGGCTAAAATCATATTGTTTATGGCCGTTTTAGCCATTTCACTTGTTATGGGAATGGCATAATCTTTTTTGCAGATTTTTTCCACGCATTCACGAGCTACCGCATTCACAAGCCAGGGATGCCCTTGGGTTTGTTCATAAATGTAATCCATCGCCTGTGGCTCAAAAACTTGCCTTGTTTCTTGAGTGTGTTGGGCATAGAGTTTAATAACATCTTCTTTTGTAAAATTTTTCAAACTCAAACTTTCTGTTACAATGTTGAATGGGCTTGAACTGCCTAGCGTTTCACTATCGCCTCTGATTCTTGCTTTGTAGTCCCTGATGTTTCGCATCCCTACCAAGGCAATGGAACTGACAAAGGGAATTCTCGCTCTAGATACAAAGCCGTTCCTAAGCTGCCTTAGAAAGGAAATCAGAGTTCCGTTGCTAAGGCAATCGGCTTCATCAAAAAATATAACCAAAGGCTTATCTAAAGAACGACAATAAGAGACAAAAGATTGGTGAAGTACGCCATCTATATTTTCAAAATTCGCATCTTTGGCAAATCCGCTCGGCAAATTTTGATTTTCTAGTTCAGAGTTTATTTTTCGCACAATAGATGGAATACTTCTCTCTGCCGCTGTAATTCCTTGCAAGCATTCTAGTGAGCAATATAAAGCATAATACTTACCCTCTGCATTTATTTTATCCGTAAGCTCCCACAAGAGGGTTGTTTTTCCGCTCTGCCTTGATGCGTGGATAACGAAATATTGCTTTGAATCTATCAAATCCATTAATTCTTCGCCAATGCTCCGCAAAGGGTCAAGCATATAATGTTCGCTTGGGTGGCAGGGACCGGCTATGTTGAAGAATTTTTGAGGCATTAGGGGCAAAATAGAAATTTTCTATTTTTTGTCTATGCAACAAATAGGTAGCAAGTATATAGGCAAGCGTAGGTTTATGGCGGAGTTTCAATGCAGAAGGTGCCGATTTTGGGATGAGTTTAAAAATTAATCGTATTAAGAGAAAAATATGAGTTGTATAGTATCAAAAGTTATCATATTCGGTGCTGGAAAACAGGGAGAAAAATATATGTACGAATATGGAAATAACATAAAAATTTTAGCCTTTGCAGATAATTTGCGAAATAAGGGAATGTTTTATGGACACCCAATTATCTTTCCTGATTTAATACCGACATTTGAATATGATTGGATTGTTATTGCTATTGACGATATGAATGAATCTGGTCGTAACAGTATTTTATCAATATTGGAACAATTGAAAGAATTACGAATACCGAGTGATAAGATAATGATATCTGAGTGTAGATATCATTTAAATGATCAGAGAGTTGATTTTTGTCGTAGATTAAGTGAAATTTTTGTGAAAAAAAATGTTATGGGGTCTATTGCAGAAGCTGGAACATACAGGGGGCACTTTTCTGCATATTTAAATAGGTTTTTTCCGGATAGAAAATTATTTTTGTTTGATACGTTTGAGGGATTTCCTGATAAAGATATTGCTATAACGGTTGATCTGGAAAATAAACAGCTTATAGAAAAAACAGATGTATATGATTATTTGTTACGATGCGGAAATGAAGAAATTACTTGTTTACGTTGTATAAATCGGGAAAAAGTAATTATTCGCAAAGGTTATATACCTGAAACATTTGAAGGATTAGACAAAGAGATATTTGCTTTTTGTAATATTGATGTTGATTTATATAAACCTACTTTGGGGGCGTTGCAATTTTTCTTACCGAGAATGGCAAAAAATGGTGTGATTCTTGTCCATGATTATTACAATCAACAGTTTCATAACGGAATAAAAAAAGCATTAAGTGAAGTTGCGGAAAAATTTTTATTTGCCGAGTTACCAATAGGAGATGGATATTCTATAGCCATAATACCGCAATGACGATACATTTTTCAATTGACGATGTAGTCAAAGCATTTCGTTACCTAACTAAAAACTGCCCAGCAAGTATATTTGATGTGCGGTTGTTTGGAAAGCTTCGTGAATGGCATAGAGAATTTGGATTAATTGTTTCGCTTTATTGCTTTAATGAAATAGATGATTTTACGCTTTCGCAGATACCAGAAAAGTATATGGAAGATTTTCGTGCTAGTTGTGATTGGCTAAAAATAGGTTTTCATGGAAAATGTGGCAATTATCCGTTTAAGCACGAAGTTGATTATATAACTGGATTTGAATCGGTAGAACAGGCTATATCACAACTTGGTGCTGGCAAAACAAATATATTAAGGCTTCATTCGTGGCAAGCAACGCAATCTCAGAAAAAATTTCTTTTTGAAAAAGGCATTAAAATACTCTTATATCCAAATGAAGGCATTGAATATGATAATAACGATGCTTTTTATGACGGTATAATAACCCATTGGCGAACAAGAGTTTGGTTCGAAAAGATTGAATTAATTAATGAGAAGTCATTATGCATAGGGATGGAAAGAATCGTTGCTTTTACGCATGAAAGATGCTTTGAGTATGAAGCTCAAAAAATAGAGAAAGCATTAAAAATATGGAAAGGAGAAGGATATGGCTGGCATTTATCGTTTCATTAATACAAATATTCCAACCGTTGGTTGTAATTTGCGATGCGAATATTGTTATATTAAACAGCGCGGTAATGAAAATACCATGTTAAAAATTGACAATAGCAAGCAGCTTTTTCGCTATTCTGTGGAACATATGATAAAGGCTTTAACTGTTAAGCGGTTAGGTGGTGTTTGTATGTTCAATATTTCTGGTTCGGGCGAAACGCTCCTTTGTCCAGAAATAGTGGAAATTACAGAAGGATTGCTGAAAAATGGTCATTATGTGGCACTTATCAATAATTGTACCATTCGATCGCGTATTGAACAACTAGCAAAACTACCACCAGATTACAGAGCAAGGATCTTTTTTAAGGTTTCATTTCATTATCGTGAACTCAAGCGCAAAAATATGCTTGAGAGTTTTGCTAACAATGTACATCTGTTAAAAAATTCGGGAATAGGATACTCTATAGAAATCGTTTCTAATGATTATGTGCTTGAAGAATTGGAAGAATTAAAAGAATTCAGCATTTCGTATTTTGGAGCTCTTCCTCATGTACTTACAGGACGTGATGAGCAAATTGTTGGAACTTATCCGCGTATCCAAACACGTCTTTCGCCAGAGGAATATAACTCAGTATGGTCTTCCTTTGATTCGGATTTATTTTCGTATCAACAAAAAGCTTATGATCTCCCACATAGTGAATTTTGCTACGCAGGGGTTTATACTGGTACATTATTATTAGAGACTGGTGATTTTCATCCATGCCCTGGAACAAAAAAGGTAACCAACTTTTTTGAGGATATTGACAACCATATAGAATTTGTTCCTATGGCTCATTCTTGCCCATTTCATCATTGTTTTTGTGGATTTTTTTTGCACGTTCTTGCGGGGGTTAGCCGGGAGTACGATCCTGATGTATATTTTTATCAATTTCGCGACCGCCTTTGCCCAGACAATAGCACTTGGCTAACCCCAACCATACGAGAAGCATTCAGCCATCGCTGTTCTGAATATCACCAACCTTATTCCACAGACAAAGCTTATTACATTGACCTTCTTATGCGCAAAATATATAAAGGAATAAATCCCTCTCCAGAAGAAGAAACTGAACTGGTTCGGATTGTAGAAAAATATCTTACCCAAAAAGGATATCGCAAAATTGCAATATATGGAATGGGTTTGATAGGTGAATGGTTGATAAAACTTTTGCAAGTAGCAAATATTGATGTTGTTTGCGGCATTGACAGGCGTTGGGCAGAAATAAAATCTAATATTGCAATTCAAGCACCCGAAGATGTTATTCCCTCAGCAGATGCAGTGATTGTTTCTGTATATGCAGAATTTACGAATATTGCACCGCTATTACGCAAAAAAAACATTATGCCAATTATATCAATTACAGAGGTAGTTTTTTAGTAAAAAAGGTTAATTAAACGTGTTTCACAGATAAAGATAGATATCAGAAGATTATTACTATATTAATTATATAAAGAAATATTACAATGGAGGACAGTATGAAGCCATATCCCCCGCACATTACGCCGTATGTGATGAAGCAAGATGAAGATGCTTGTAAAGCTTTTATTCGTTTGGTAAAAGCAATAATATACAAAATTATTTTGGTTGTTGATGACAATTATAAGGTTATTGGAATTTTAACGCCTACAGATTTTAATTTTGAAAGTGACATAGATTATGAAAATACAAATATTGGATGTATATGCAATAAAAATTTCAAATATTTGAAGACAAAAGAGGATAAATATCTTTATGGAAGAAATCTTTTTGCAGAGTCAAACATTTTGGTTTTACCTATATTGGATGAAACTGGAGTACCAGTAGGTCTTTTCGCTCGGTGGCAAGCTTTTTTCTTAGAATTCTTCAATAGGAAGTCTTTAATTAGAAATCATTATGCATTTGTTATTATGGAAGCGGCAAAGATCGCGATTGAAAAAGGATATAATAGAATAAGCGTTATAGAATTTGGCGTTGCTGGTGGCACAGGTTTAAGATTATGTGAAATGTATTCAAAAGAAATTGAAAAATTAATGGGAGTAATTATTGATATATATGGTTTTGATACAGGAAATGGTCTTTTAGTCTCTAAAGACTATAAAGATATGCCAGAAGAATGGGCAGAAGGTTGGTTTAAAATGGATGAGAAAAAACTAAAAGATTCTTTAGAAAATTCACAGTTAGTAATTGGAGATATATGCGAGACAACAAAAACATTTTTTATAAATTATAATCCAGCTCCAATAGGCGTTATGTTAATTGATGTAGATCGTTATACTCCTACTGTGGCTATATTAGATTTATTATTAAGTGATGATAAATACTTTCTCCCTAAAGTTTCTATGTATTTTGATGATATTAAATACATTTCTGAATTTCAAGGTGAAGCTTTAGCAATTAAAGAGTTTAATAAAAAAAACGAACATATAAAAATAGCTCCTGAAAATTATGGATATGGCAATAATTATATATACGGCGGTCTTGAACCATATTTGAGTAAATTAAAATATTGCTTGCGTTTCAAACATAAAAAATGGAATTATCACAAAACTAGAAATGTATGTCAACTGCCTTTGCATTATTGATGCATTTGAAAAAGCTATTGCCCGAATATGGCTACGATGTTGTTGAAATTAATGCAAGCAAGGCGTATAGGCTTTCTTTTGCCATTAGCCGTTATGCAAAGTGCGGGTTATGTTTATGAATTGTATAAGGGGAATTAAAATCTAAATGCTCAACTGAATGTATTGGCGTTATAAACATTTTCTATATTCTAACAATGCAAAAAACAGACGACATCAGATGGCTCCAGCATGAAAAACAATAAATTTGCAGTTTTAATCACTCTGAGCATAACCTCTTTCTTGGTTCCCTACATGGGTTCATCGCTTAATTTGGCATTGCCGGAGCTTGCTCACGCTTTTAGGTTAGATGCAAAAGAACTGGGTTGGGTAACTTCTGCTTTTTTAATAGCAACGGCGATTTTTCAAATTCCTTTTGCGAAAATTGCAGATTTGTTTGGCAGAAAAAAGGTGTTTTTGATTGGAGTTGCGCTTTTTGGGGCATCTTCTGTTGCTTGCGCATGGGCTTGGGATTTTACTTCGCTAATTGTGTTCAGGGTATTTTCTGGACTTGGTAGCGCTATGATTTTTGGTACCAATTTGGCAATATTGTCTTCTACCTACGAAGCGCGTGAGCGCGGCAAGGCAATGGGTGTTTTGACCGCGGTTGTTTATATGGCTCTTGCCGTTGGACCTTTTTTGGGTGGAATTTTAACGCATTATTTTGGTTGGGAAAGCGTATTTTACATACCCGGAACAATTCTCGTTGCTCAAGCTATTAGTGTGCCTTTTTTGATTAAATCTGAATGGAAAGAAGATAGCAGCAAGCGTTTTGACAAAAGAGGTTCCTTGATTTTTGGGCTTGCCATGTTTTGCTTTATTTTTGGGTTTTCTGAGTTCCCAAATATATATGCCTTTATTCTTGTGATAGTTGGAATTTTATTGTTTGTATTCTTTTACAATTACGAAAAGCACAAAGAAGAACCTATATTTCACGTGCGCTTATTTGGCGGCAACAAAGTTTTTACCTTGGCATCTACCGCAACCTTTTTCAGCTATGCGGCAACAACGGCATCTTTTTTTATATTGAGTCTCTATTTGCAGTTTGTGCGCGGATTTGATGCCAGAGCCGCTGGGCTGGTTTTGGTTTCGTCTGCGGTGGTGCAGTCAATAGTTGCTCTTTTTGCTGGCAGGCTTGCAGATAAATTTGAACCATCCAAAATATCTATGCTCGGAATGAGTTTGAATGCAGTTGGTTTACTTGGGCTTGTTTTTGCAGGACTTGATAGTTCAATTTTTTTCATAGTCCCTATGCTTTTGCTTTTAGGGCTTGGGATTGGTTTATTCGGTGCCCCAAATACAAAGGTGATTATGGGTTCTGTGGAAAAAAAGCATATTAGCCAAGCCTCCGCAACCGTTGGAACTATGAGGCTTTCGGGGCAGGCGTTCAGTATGGCTATTGCCATGATGTCTATTTCGCTTTTCATTGGCAATTCTCCAATAGTTCCAGAAAATTTTGAAAATTTTATGCATAGCTGGAGATTCACATTTATTTTCTGCGCGGTTTTATGCGTTGTAGGTGCATTTGCAAGCAGAGCTTGCGTAAAAGTAAAAAAAATTACCCTTGTCCCTCAATATCCAACACGCTCCCCGTAAATCGCGTAGCCAAATCAAGTTCGTGAGTTGATACCAAATGGATTTTATCTTTTGTTTTGGTTAAAAATTCAAAGAGTTTTATGCGGTGTTGGTAGTCCAAAAATGCGGTTGGTTCGTCCATAAGGAGAATTTTTGTGTCTTGGGCAAGTGCCCTAGCGAGCGCAACACGTTGTTTTTCGCCATCGCTCAAGCTGTTCACTCTGCGTTTTGCAAAGTCTGCAACCTCTGCCTGCTCCATTGCAAAATTTACTTTTTCCAAATCGTTTTTTTCTAGTTTTCCAAAAGCATTTGTGTGCGGAATTCTGCCAAGGGCTACAAAATCAAAAACTTTTATATTGGTTTCGGCAGGGAATCTAGCTGGCACAAAAGCTATTAGCTTTGCCAAATCCACTCCGCTTATTGAAGAATAATCTTTTCCAAAAACAAAAATTGAACCAGCAAGTGGTTTCATTAACCCAGCCATTGTTTTCAACAGAGTACTCTTCCCACTTCCGTTTGGACCAATTAAACAAGTTAAACCACTAGAAATTTCAAATGATAAATTTTCCACCAAAGGTTTTTTGTAACCAACGGATAGTTTTTGTGTTTTAATTGCCATGCACCGCTTCTGCAAATTCTTTCATTAAATTTGCGTCCATATTTTTTTCCCAAATTGTTCCGGTAACTATCATATTCGCTCCGGCTTTAACCCTTGCTTTTGCATCTTGTGGAGTGGTTATGCCACCCCCTGCTATTATGTTCAAGTTGGTTGCCTCGCGTGTTGTAATTATATGTTCCAACGGAACGGGTTTGTCTGCACCGCTGCCCGCTTCTAAATAAACCCAACGCATTCCCATTAACTCTGCGGCTATTGCGTGAGCCATTGTTATCTTTGGCTTGTTTGCTGGAATTGCTCTGGTGTTTGAAATATATTCCACCGTGGTTGCTGGCCCGCTGTTTATGAGTATATATGCAGTGGGCAACGTTTCCAAACCAAGAGACTTTACAATTAAGCCGCTTTTCAACTGCTCTTCTATTAGATATTGCGGGTTTCTTCCACTTACAAGGCAAGTGAAAAGCATAGCGTCAAAACCTTGAACGACTTGCGAAGAACCACCTGGGAACAAAATCACAGGAATATCAATTATTTTTTTTAATTCCTCAATTCTTTTAGGCAAATTCACGTTGCCTACCAAAGAGCCTCCAACTAGAATCAAATCTGCTTTGGATTCAAAAGCCATTTTCCCCGTTTTCAAAAAAACATCAATATTTGAAAAATCCGGATCTAAAAGCACCGCAAACAGAGCATTCTCCTTCATTTTCGCAAGTAAATTTTCCTCAACTTTCAACTTTCTTAAAAACTCCATTATTTTCTGAATACCAAGAAACAAAAGCATTTGATGTAAGAGGCTTGGCCATATAAAATCCTTGCCCCATATCACAACCAACACTGTTCAAATAATCATAGTCTGCCATAGTTTCTATTCCTTCAGCTATGGTTTTTATATTTATTGTGTGTGCTAAGTCCACTATTGCTTTCACAATTTCTTTTGATTGTTTGCTCGTTTCCAAATTGCGAACAAAAGACTGATCTATTTTCAAAAAATCTATAGGCAACTTTTGCAGGTATTGAAGCGAGGAATATCCGGTGCCAAAATCGTCTAAAGCAATTTTTATGCTTGCATCGTGAAGGCGTTTTAGTCCATTCAAAACGTGCTGAAAATCCGTGATCAAAGAACCTTCGGTTATTTCGATTTCCAGTTTTTTGGTATCTAATTTGTTCTCTTGCAGCAAATACAAAACCTTATTCACAAAATTTGGCTGCAACAGATTATAGGTAGAAACATTAACGGCAATGTCCACATCTATGCCGCTTCTCTGCCACAGCTTTAACTGCAAAATTGCTTGTTTAATAACAAAGTCTGTTATGTTTTCTATCAAAGTGCTTTGTTCGGCCTGAGGGATAAACATACCGGGTGGCACAAAACCTTTCACAGGGTGGTTCCATCTTATTAGAGCTTCCACAGATTGAATTTTTCCTGTTGCTATATCTATTTTTGGTTGATAAACGAGAAACATCCAGCGGCTTCTTATTGCAAGGTCTATATCTCCCAAAAGGTCTGTTGCTTTTGAGTATTTTGATTTTTGCACAAGGCTAGACGGGTTGTACACAACCAAATCTTTCATCTGCTTCACCGCGGTATCAACAGCTTCTTCTGCATAGCCAATAGGCAGTTCTCCGGAGTTTATTTCAGAAAAATCGGTAAATCGGTAAAGCCCAATATGGGAATCGCAGTGCACAAAAAAACCATCGTGCAAAAAATTCTTTTTTGATGCGTTTATAATGCTACCTTCAAATTTTTCTTTTGATTCCAAAGTTTCTTCTTCATTTTTTTCAAAAAAGAAAGATATTTGATTTGTACCAAGTGAATAAGTTTCCATTTTAGAAGACATTCTTTCTGCAATATCTGAGTATCTATCTTTGAATTGATGAAATATGCTTTTTAGTACCTTGTTTCCAAATATTTCTGCGAGCGTTTTGCTGTTAGACACTGTGACTATGACTATTGCAAAATGCCCCGTGGTTTGCAATTTTGAACATTCTAAAAGTTTTTTGCAAAGAGCCTGCCTATTTGGTAATTGCGCGAAGAGGTCTGTGAAATACACTTTTTTCTTGTAAATTGTAAAATTAATCAGGGAGCTGCCCAAAACTCCGGTGGTGTATGCAACGGCAGCATAACCGAATGTTCTGAGTACCCAAAATGCAGAATCGTCTTTGCTCAAATCCATTCCAAAGGGGCTAAAGCACATGGTTATGATTGTTGCAAACAAAAGCCCTGGCAATTCGCCAAAAACAAAAGAGAATAAAATAATAGGTATAAGGCTCAGATGCGAAAATTCTGGATTTTGGGAACCGATAATTAGAAAAAAAACAAAGAACTGCAAAAATACTATAAACGCCCCTATCTTTATTTTAGAGCGCCTATCCGAGAGCATCGCAAAATATTCCAACACCTTTTCTATAAACATTTTTGTAAATAAAATAGAAAATTCAGCATTTACTATATTGCATCAACCTGTGGCATCAAAAAAAAACATTCAATATATCTGCGAGGAATGCGGGAGTGTGTTTCCGCATAAGGTTTCAAAATGTCCAGAATGCGGAGTTTCTGGTTTATTTGTGGTAGAAACAGAAATTGAAAAAGAGAGCAGAGGCATAGGGGTTACATCTATGCCGCAAGGGGAGGCACTTGAACCAATGCCAATATCGGAGGTGCCAACTAAACATTCAAAGAGATTAACCACCGCCAACCAAGAATTTGACCGAACTCTAGGAGGTGGCATGGCCACAGGCTCCCTTATACTTATAGGCGGAGACCCTGGCATTGGAAAATCTACTCTTGTTTTGCAAACGCTCTCCACAATAGCGGCAGCTGGTTGCAAAACGCTTTATGTTAGCGGCGAAGAAAGTGCTGCGCAAGTTAAGCTAAGGGCAGAGAGGCTTGGAGCAGCCGGTAGCGATATGATGTTGTTTTGCGAAACATCGCTCAGTAAAATTTTGGAATGTGCAGAAAAAATAAAACCGCAGGTGATGGTTATAGATTCCATTCAAACTGTATATAGCGAAGATTTGCCCGGCACGCCCGGTAGCGTTTCGCAACTGCGGGAGTGTGCGCTAAAGCTGATGGTTTTTGCAAAGAGCAGCGGAACAGTCACCATATTGGTAGGCCACGTTACAAAAGACGGACAAATAGCAGGTCCAAGAATTTTAGAACACATGGTGGACACCGTTGCATATTTTGAGGGCGATAAAAAAGGGCAATACAGAATTTTGAGAACTGTTAAAAACCGCTTTGGCGCAACAGATGAAATTGGCGTTTTTGAAATGAGCTCGCTTGGGCTTATTCCCGTGCAAAATCCATCAAAAGTATTTTTGCAAGAAGGGGAGCTTTCGCCTGGTAGCGCAGTTAGCTGCACCATAGAAGGTAGCCGCGCAATGCTATTTGAAATTCAGGCTTTGGTTGGCAAAACGAGCTATGCTATGCCTCAAAGAGTTTCTGCCGGAGTGGAGGCGAAAAAACTGACTATTATACTCGCTCTTTTGGAGCGATTTGCAAAACTTCAGGTGAGCAATTCCGATGTTTTTGTTTCTGTTGTGGGTGGTTTAAAATTAGAAGACCCCGGCATAGATTTGCCTCTTGCGCTTGCAATAGTTGGCAATGCGCGCAACATCAGTTTGCCACCTCATAGCATTGTTATTGGCGAGCTAGGTCTCTCTGGGGAAATTCGCCCCGTGAGTTCTTTGGATTTGCGAATTAAAGAAGCGCACCGCCTTGGCTTTGAAAAAATTGTGGTGCCTGCAAGCGGAAAAATTCCAACAGTGAAAGGAATAGAAATAATAAAATTTGCTAGGCTAGAACAAGCAGTTGAATGGCTGTTGGGGTAGCTATTGCAAAATCTTATATTCTTTATGCGTTGGAGCTATTTTTTGCACGGCAAAATTTTCTGCATCGTCTCTGGTGGAAAATTCCCCTGCACGAACGGTGAAAAGTTTTCTATCCGTTAATTCCACTATATAAAGTTGCACTCCCTTGTTTTTAAAATCTGCAACAAGTTTGTCTGCGTTTTCTTTTGCGCCAAAAGCTCCTAGCTGAACATACCATTTTTTAGCACCAGATGGCGTGGATGCAGGCACGGGTGCAGGTGTAGGTGTGGATTGATAGTGAACAGTTGTTGGCTGGGAAGCATTTGGAAGCGGAGTGATTTTTTTTCTTGGCAAGGCGAGTAAGCTTGTGTCTGC
This sequence comes from Candidatus Fibrimonadaceae bacterium, assembly GCA_031281345.1. Taxonomy (GTDB): domain Bacteria; phylum Fibrobacterota; class Fibrobacteria; order Fibrobacterales; family Fibrobacteraceae; genus Fibrimonas. The sequence goes on along the minus strand of JAITFN010000061.1, from coordinate 20,861 downwards.
CGGTTTTGTTTTATCGCAGTTTTCAATGGTTAATCCGTTTCCGGGGTAGGCAGAAACTATGTCGCGGCAAATAACGTAAATTTGCGGAAAAAAATCCACGCTCGCACTTGCCTGCGCCGCTTTCCAAGAGCGAACCGCCCGCACAGGTTGGTTTAGCATAATTTGCAGTTTTGCATCCAATGCGCTCAATTCAGAAAACAGGGTATCGTTAGGTTCTGTTTCACTTATAAGCCAAAGCAGCTTTGGTTCTGCTTCGCGGGCTAAATTTATTTTATTTGCTTCTATCAAAGACCTTGCCTCGTTTAGGTGGCAAGTTTTTTTGTCTTTTGCCTCTAACATAGAGCAAAGACCTGCATAAGTTCTGGCTGCAGATTCAAAATGCCCTTGGCCATATAATTTTTGAGCCTGAGAATATAAACTATCCGCAGAAGCGGCAAAGGCAAAAACAAAAGAAGTTAGCAAGTAAACTGTGCAAAAAATAATTTTTCTCATTTTATTTTTCTCCATTTAAAAATTCCCCGTTTGCAAATCCAAAAGCGATTTACTCAGCAAATAGCTGTATTTTGCCTGATTATGCTTTATTTGCGAATTGTTGAAAATAGTTTGCTGTTGTACCAGCGAAGAAATATCCAGCATTCCAAGTTCGTGCTGCTGAACGGATTTTTCAAGTGAAAGTTTCCCTGCTTCCATTTGTACAGAAGAAACCTCCCATTGCAAGCGGTAAGTTTCAACTTGCAGAGCTAACTGCTCAATTACATTCTCAAGCTGCTTTTGCGTGTTGAGAGCCGAGATTTGTGCTTTTTCTTCTGCTACTTGCGCTTGCAAAACTCCATCTGCGGCAGCACCCCAATCTATAATGGGAATGTTGATGCCAAGCGATGCGGAGTAGCCAAACCCGTTCTTCAATTGTTTTGGGTATTTTGGGTCTTCAATTTCCCAATGAAAACCGGAACTCAGCGAGCCGCTTAAAGACACGCTTGGGTAACGGGCGGCTTTTGCAATACCAACCGCTTCTTTAGCCGCCAAAACATAAAGAGAATCTATTTTTTTATCTATGGAATAGTTCTGTGCAGATTCTAGCAGGACTGAGTAATTTTCTGTGGTTTCGGGTTTTGCGGAGTCTGGTGGCAAAACAGAGAAGTTGGAATTTTGCGGAATTTCCAAAAGCTGGCGGAGAGCCGTGTAGCTTTGGGTTAAGTTGCTTTGAGTTTGCAATAAATTCAAGCTATCGCTTGCCACTTGTGCAAAAGCGAGCGCCAAATCACTTACCGTGTAGCTACCGGCATTGAAAAGCACGGAATCTCTTGCGAGCATTCTTTTAGAAAGCGCAAGCGCATCTCTTGCAGCCGCCTCAGATTCAGTTAAAGACCAAACCTGCATAAAGGCTTTTATCACCTGTTCAGACAAAGTTCTCTCTGCTGCATCTGAGTTGAGCGTTGCAATTTCTTTGCGATGCTCAGCCTGATTAATCGAATGGCTTATTCTGCCTCCCGTGAAAATGGGCATAGAAGAATTTACGCCCAAGCTGAACGCATAGCGGTTTTGTGAATTTTCAAGCGGGTTACCCGCCACGCCTTGTGAAACATTCCCCTTTAAATCTGGGAGTCTGGCGTTTTTTGCCTGTGTTAGGGAAGATGCCGCGGTTTTTTCGTTTAGCCTTGCGCTTGCAAGCGAAAGACTGCTTTTCTTTGCTATTTCAATACAGTTTTGCAGAGTTAAATTCTGATAGCTTTGGGCAAAAAGAGCGCAAATCGCCATTGATATAATAAATGCAATCTTGCTGAAATTCATAATTTTACGCCTTGCCAATGCTGATAAATTCAAAACCCATTTTCTTTAATTCTTCTCCATTTAAAATATTGCGACCGTCAAAAACCAAAGCTGGCTTGCTCATTGAATTGTAGATTTTTTTCCAGTCCAAATCTGCGTATTGCTGCCATTCGGTGCAGAGCAAAATGGCGTGTACTTCTTTTGCCGCCTCGTAGGGGTCTTCTATTAATTGAACCTTGTCCAAAATATCGCTCAAATCTCGCCTCGCATCTGGCAGGGCTTTGCAATCGGTTACAATGGGAATTGCCTGCTCTTCCAAAAGCCCCCTTACAACCAAGTGAGCAGGGCTTTCGCGGGTATCGTTTGTGTTTGCTTTAAAGGCAAAACCAAAAACAGCCACCCTTTTGCCTGCTATTGTGTTGAACATAGAGCGCAAAACTCGCTTAACAGAGCGGGTTGTTTGCCATTCATTTATTTTAACAACGCTTTCCCAATAACTTGCAACTTCGGGGAGCCCGTAATGCTCGCACAAATAAACCAAATTCAAAATATCTTTTTTAAAGCAAGAACCGCCAAAACCAATGGAGGCTTTGAGGAATTTTGAGCCAATGCGTGTATCTTTGCCAATGGCGTTTGCAATTTCGTCTATGTTTGCGCCTGTTTTTTCGCAAAGTGCGCTTAGGCTGTTTATGCTGGATATTCTCTGTGCCAAAAATGCGTTGGCGGTTAATTTTGAAAGCTCGGAACTCCATAAATTAGTGGTGATAATTCGCTCTCTTGGAACCCAGTTCGCATAAATTTTTGCTATTTCTTCTACTGCGGCAAGCCCCTCTTTGCTTTGGTGCCCGCCTATCAAAACCCTGTCTGGGTTTTCCAAATCTGCTATTGCGCTTCCCTCTGCCAAAAATTCTGGGTTGCTCACAATATCAAAGCGAAACCCTTTATCGCTGCCGTTCAAAATGCGTTCCATTGATTCTGCGGTGCGCACCGGAAGTGTGCTTTTTTCAACAACAATTTTCCCGCTATTACTTGCGGCTAGAATGTTTCTGGCTGTTTTTTCAAGGTATTGCAAATCGCTGGCTTTGCCAGCTCCAAATCCAAAAGTTTTGGTAGGGGTATTAACGCTCACAAAAATTATATCCGCTTCTTTTATGCTCTCATCTATATCCGTTCCAAAAAACAGATTTTTGCCCCTCGCACTTTCCACAATTTCTTTTAACCCAGGTTCATAAACAGGCAAATTATCGCTATTCCAAGCATCTATGCGTGCTGCGTTTATATCCACTATTTTCACTTGGTATTGTGGGCACTTTTTGGCTATCATAGCCATAGTAGGCCCACCCACATATCCTGCCCCTATGCACAAGATTTTCTTTTCAAAAGACATATACGTTAGAATGTAGAAAAACTTTACTCCACAACTCTAAAGAAAACATCAAGTGGTTCTCTTTCGCTTTCAAAAGCGTTCACCAAGCTGTCTGCTTTTGGATAGCCAAAAGGCAAAGCGAGCAAAAATAGCAAGTTCTCGGAATTTGGAATGTGCTTGCGTAGCAAATCGGGGTAAGCCATAACGCTGTATTGTGGGCAACAGCCCAAATTATTATTGTGTAATTCTGTTATTAGTGCTTGGAGAAAGAGTCCGCAGTCTAAAAAGGTGCCTTGCCCGTATTCTCCTTTGTTCATAGCCAAAAAGAAAACCTGCTTTGCACCAAAAAAGCGATAATTTTCCGCGTCGTGTTCTTTACGTTTTTCTTTGTCTTCTCTGCCAATGCCTTTGTGTGTTAAAAAAGCCTTTCCCAAATCGGTTGCTCTTTTTTTGAAAGCCTCCGGCAAAGGTTCTAGGCTGTATTTATATTCAAAAGCTGGAGCCTTGCCGCTGTTAAAGGCTGCAAGGTAATCTGTTCGTAAATTTTCCAAAGCCTGCCCTTGAACCAAAATGAGTTTCCACGGCTGCGTGTTCTTGCTGCTCGGTGCGCTACGGTTTGCCGCAAGCACCAAAGACTGCACAAGAGCAACCGGTACTACCTCATCTGTAAAATCACGGACAGACTTTCGCATAATTAGTTACTATTATGTTTATAACACTGACTTGGACAAGTGTTTGAAATTTCATCGCCACCCTCATAATAGCACTCTTCAGCGGTATGACCTGCCATAGAATAGCAATCGCACTCATCATAGTAGTAGTCGTAAATGATGCACCAGCTTTCGTTGTTACTAGGGGGATTGGGACCACCACCAGGTGCCGATGAAGGTCCGCCCTTCCATGCAGGGGGAGTAGCTGTGCTGGAAAGATAGCCGTCTGCGGAACAGCCAAAGAGAAAAGCCGCAGATACAAAAGCGAGAACGAGAATTTTTTTCATATTAACCTCCTAGAAATATACAAATCCGCCAAAGCCGGCGAACATGTTGCTACCGTTAAAGCCGCCAAATGGATTATCAAACATATTAGCAGTAACCTGTGCTTCTAATGCTAAGTTTGCCTTTTGATAACGAAGACCTACATAAGCACCAGTCCCAGGTGTATGCGCTATTCCCAATGCGGATGTTTTGCCGTTTCCGTCTCCATCTCCTATTACCACATCTATAGCATTTGAAGCACCGGCAAAAGCGAGCAGGGTCTCGGTCAAAGCAAACTCTCCCAAAATATTTGGGGAGATTACAAGTCCCATTTTAGTATCGCCCTTATAGTCATTGCTTTTAACATTATCAAAGAGCATAGCAAAAACGCGATTATTTGAACCAAATATAACCCTTGCATTTGGGCTTTGGAAAACATTGAATCCTAGGTCAAGATTCACCGCTAGTCCCAAAAAGGTATTTTGCTGGGTGGAGCTATTGTCAGCGTATTTGTTGCCATCGGAATCAGTACCTGTACCGCCTGTGCGAATAACATTTACATATCCATCATAATCAAAAGAACCGGATTTGCCTGTTAAGCCCACAGTGCCCTCTATCTGAGAATAATCTTGTGATTCAGTATCGCCGTCATAGTCTGCGGAATAGCTCTGTCCATAAGTTAGCCAGCCAGCGTTTGCATAAAAAGCTCCAGAACTGAAATAAAGCTCAATATTATCGCCAGCACTTGTACGTCTTGTGCTAAGTTTATCCTGAGAGGCAAAGGCTTTATTCACTGAATAATTCAATGCAAAACCAAAACTTGAATTAGCATAGCCAAAAACCAAAGCTGCCAAGTTGCCTACCGGAGCGTTGTCCAAGCCTATCAAAGCAGAACCGCTGCCAAGTGGAACAGCCGTGTATCCAACGCTGGTCACCGGAGAAATGTAAAAGAATTTGTTTCCGTAAATATCAGCGGGTTTTTCTACCAAGTCTCTTACAGTGGATGCTGCGCCAACAGTCCCGAAAGGGTTGTAGGCATTGCCGCGCACATTGTCAAAAATCGTTTTTTCACGAACGGCAGCTGCCGAGCTAGAAGAAACCACTGGCAAAGAGGTTGCTACTTCAGAAGAACTTGAGGTCGCTACCAAAGCTGCAGGATCAGTCGTCGGAACTGTGAACTGTATAGGTGCTGGAGCAGGAGCAGGGGCAACCGGAACAACAGCCTGTGGTGGTGGTGGTGCAGCTGGAACGACAGCCTGTGGCGGCGGTGGTGGTGGAGGGGGAACCGGAGCAGCAACCGGAGCTGCTGCCGGAGTGGGAGCTTTTGGAACCGCCTGGGCAAAAGCCGCAGTTGCTACCAAAAGGCATATAGCGGGAAGTTTAAAAATATTCATAGAGCGAAATATAGTAAATGCTGATTAGCTATATTACCTTCATGGACGTAATTTTTCTGTCTAGACTGCAATTTGCCATAACAACGGTATATCATTTTTTGTTTGTACCCTTGAGCATAGGCCTTGCGCTTTTTATAGCGATATGGGAAACCTCTGCATACAACAGCGGCAATTCCGAAGATGAGCGGGTAGCCAGGTTCTGGGGCAGGCTGTTCTTGCTCAGCTTTGCGGTTGGCGCGGTTACAGGTATTGTGCAGGAATTTCAGTTTGGCATGAATTGGTCTGAATATAGTAGCTTTGTTGGCGATGTTTTTGGTGCCCCCCTTGCAATAGAGGCTCTGCTAGCATTTTTTTTAGAAAGCACTTTCTTAGGTCTTTGGGTTTTTGGTAGGCATGTTTTGCCAAAAATCGTTCACGTGGTCTGTATATGGCTTGTGTTTGCCGGCTCTTGCATATCTGCAGTTTGGATTTTAATAGCAAACAGCTTTATGCAGCATCCGGTTGGCTACGCATTTAGCAATGGCCGTGCGCAGATGACTAATTTTTGGGACTTGATTTCTAACCACTATTTTTTGCACCAATTTCCCCACGTAATTTTTGCGAGCCTATGCACGGCTTCCTTTTTTGTTTTGGGAATATCTGCTTTGAAAATCCGGCAGCAAACAGAAGATGCCTACTTGTTTTATAGAACATTTAAATTTGCCCTATTCATGGGGGGTGTGGGATTGTTCGGCGTTCTTTTGAGTGGGCATTTGCAAGCGCAAATGCTTTTTGACTACCAGCCTATGAAGCTAGCCGCTATGGAAAATTTAGAAAAATCCCAAAACCCAGCACCCCTTGCCATTGTGCCCGGTGTTGAAGTTCCCGCTCTTCTCAGCATAATGGTTTATCACAGGCCCTCTGGTGAGGTTAAAGGATTAGAAGAATTGCAAAAAACTATGGAAGGTCGCTTTGGTCCAGGAGACTATAAACCTCCCGTGTGGCTCACCTACTCTTCGTTCAGGATAATGGTGTTCTGTTCTTCCATAATGGTTTTAATTCTTTTTTATGGAATAGTTTGGAATTTGATTTTGAGAAAGGCAATGCACAAAAAAGCGCTCCTTCTGATGACTTTTGGAATTTCGCTCCCACACGTGGCAAACATAACGGGCTGGCTACTTGCAGAGGTGGGCAGGCAACCTTGGATTGTTTATGGCCTAATGCCAACAGACAAAGCCGTATCCGACCAGATTTCGGGTGGAGCGGTTGTTTTTTCGTTGTTCGTTTTTTGTGCCATTTATGTACTTTTGAGTGTTATGCTCGTTTACTTTATGCGCCAAGAAATTTTGCGCGGATGCGTGAATAAAAAAATAACCAAAAAAATTACGAACGCAAACGCATAAGGAGGCTTTATGGATTTGGAAATTTTATGGTTTGTGCTAGTTGCGGTTTTGTGGACTGGATTTTTCTTTTTAGAAGGCTTTGATTTTGGAGTTAGCATTTTACAATTCTTTTTAGGAAAAACAGAAAAAGAAAGAGGAGCATACATATCTTCAATAACTCCTCACTGGGGTGGGAACGAAGTTTGGCTATTAACCGCTGGTGGAGCTATGTTTGCCGCTTTTCCAAGGTGGTATGCAACATTTTTCAGCGTGCTTTATGTGCCTCTTGTGCTTTTGCTGCTTGCCTTGATTGTTAGGGGAGTGTGCTTTGAAGTTAGGCATCGCTCGCACGTTCAAAAATTATGTGAGGTTTGCGATGTGGCTCTTGCCGTGAGCAGTTTTTTTATTGCCCTGCTCACAAGTGTTGCTCTTGCAAATTTTGCCGTTGGCATTCCGTTGGATTCAAGAGGGTATTTTGTGGGGCATTTTTTTGATTTGATTCAAGTACCAGTTTTGTTCAGCGGCTTGCTTGGGCTTTCTCTGTTTTTGACAAATGGTGCTTTGTATTTAACCTTGAAAATAGAGGGTGAATTGCAAACAAGGGTTTGCAAAATCTCAAAAGTGGCTGTTGTGGTAAGCCTTGCCTTGTTTGCCTTTGCCACTGCTTTAACTTTGGGTCGTAGCCTAATTTGCCTTGCCCCTCTTATTTTTATTTCGCTCGCTGCGCTTTTTGTTTTCACGCGGTGTTTTAAAATAGCCTTCGTTATGGTTGCGCTTTGCACTGCTTGCAGTGTTGCCGGTCTCTTTTTCTTTATGTACCCGAATGTGCTTGTGTCTTCTGTTCCAGAAAACAGCCTAACCATAATGAACAGTGCCTCTTCTCCCTACACGCTTAAAATAATGAGCATTGTAGCCCTTATTTTTGTTCCAATTGTTTTGGCGTATCAAATTTGGAGTTATTATATTTTCCGCAAGCGGATAAGTTCAAGAAACATACATTCAGAGGTATAACAAGAGGTATAATATAAAACTGTGCAAACCGATATAAAAAGAATAACCCAAAGCCTGATAAGCCTGCCAACCCTGCCAACGGTTGTGGCGCAGCTTTTTGAATTGGTTGACGATGAAAAAGTTGAAAGAAAGGCTTTGGAGCAAATAGTCTCCAGCGACCCCGTTTTGGCCGCAAGGCTTTTGAAAACCACCAATGCAGGCGGCGAATCGGTAACCGGCATTCACAGTGCGATAAGCAAACTCGGTTATGAGCAGGTAAAAGACATGAGCCTTGAAATTTCTATGTCAAGGGCTTTTGAACTTAAAAATTCCGTTATAGACTTACAAAAATTCTGGGACCATTGCACCGCGGTTGGCATAGTAGCCCGCATAGTTGCTGGCGAATACGAACCAGACTTGGCAAGCGATGCCTTCACAGCGGGTCTTTTGCACGATATTGGCAAAATAGTCCTTTTGCAATACATGAACAAAGAATTTGAGCAAACTATAAGCATGAGCAAAACCCGCTCCTGCGAACTGTATTTAGCAGAAAAAGAGCTTTTGGGCGTTGACCACGGTCAAATAGGCTCTTGGCTCGCCGAAAATTGGCGTCTTCCGCGTGCCATAAACGAGGTTATGCAATACCACCACAACTTGGAAAGGGCAGAGATAAACAGACCCTTGGTGACCCTCGTGAGCTTCGCAGACGTTTTGTGCCGAATAATAGGTGCCGGAGACGGCGGCAACTACGCCCCCCCTGTATTTTCGCCCGAACTAGCCAGCGAACTAGCCAAATGGCGCATAAATCTGGAACTGAGTGCCCTACAGCCCCTTATGCTGATGTGCATAGAGGAGCTTAACAAAAGAAATTTAACCCAATATGGGTAAAAGAAACTCCCTCAATTTTGCGAGGGCTTCTTCTGTTTTCCATTCGGTTTTTTCGTATTTGGTGGCAAAATTGCTAATAGCCCTTATTTGCACCCCTTCCACTTTGTATTCCTTGCAGGCGGCAAAAAACGCAGCCCCTTCCATTGTTTCAATCTGAGCAACATCTCCTCTTGCCGCTTCTATTTCTTTTGTGATAGAAGATGAGCAGCCAAGAACGGTTGCACCCTTAACGGTTTTTAACGTTTGTGAATTATTTTGGTTGGGGAGCGTTCCAGATGCAAAAAAAGTATTCGGTTCCCAGGGCAAAAATTCAACTAAGCAGTCGCTTTTAACTTCCACAACTTCTCCCAGCTGTAGTTCGCTAGAAGTGTATGCGCCAGCTATGCCTATTTGAATGGCGCTTTTATACTCCTGCTTTTGAAAAGCTCTGCTCAAGCTAAAAGCAGTAGCTAAAATGCCAACACCGGTTACCAAACAGTCAAATTCTCGCGGAACTCCGTGTGGGAACACGCCGTCTCTTTCCATTTCTGTTGCAAAAACGAGTAATATCATTTGCTATACCCTAAATTGGTTCACAATGCTTTTCAAATCGCCAGCCACTTTTGCAAGTTCACCGGCATATTTATCAACTTGTTGAGAGTTTTTAGCGCTATCGTTTGCGAGCTGGTTCACGCTGGCAACGCTATTGCTTGCATCGGCAGTACCCTTTGCGGCTTTGCCTGCATTTTGCGCAATGTTTTTGCTACCACTTGCAATTTCGCCAATGGCTTCGGAAACATGCCTTGCGCTCCTGTTTGCCTGCCCAGCATTTTTGGCAATGTCCTTGCTGCCCTTGGCAACTTCTGCAACAGATTCCGACACGTGCCTCGCGTTGTTGCCGGCTTGTCCGGCATTGCGGGCTATATCTTTGCTGCCCTTGGCAACCTCGCCTATGGCTCCAGCAACGCGCTTTGCACCTGTGTTCGCTTGTGCAACGTTGCTTGCAATCTCGGAGCTCGCTTTGGTTTGCTGTGCGGCGTGGCCTGCTATTGCTTCAGCGCTTTGGTTAATCTTGACTATTATCTGCGATACATCGCCTATGACCGTTACCGCATCGTTTGTGCCTTTCTGAATACCCTCTATTCGCCTGGCTATATCGTCTGCGCTTTGCGCGCTCTGATTGGCAAGCTCTTTTATTTCGCCTGCAACCACCGCAAAACCTTTGCCTGCCTCGCCAGCAGAAGCCGCCTCAATGGTAGCGTTCAAAGCGAGAAGGTTGGTTTTGTCGGCTATCTTTTTAATAACATCGGTAACGTGCCCAATTTCTTTTGCCGCAATGCCAAGTTTGTTCATAACCTCGGTTGCGTCTTTGGATTTCACGGTGGCTTCGCCTGCAACGGTACGGGCATCGCCAGAAGCGTGAGAGATTTCGTTTATGCTTGTGGTCATCTCTTCTATAGCTGTTGCCACCGTGTTCATGTTCGCAGACATCTGCTCTGCCGCGCCCGCCACTTCGTTGGCATTCACTGCGGCTTGTTCGGCTGCGGCTGCCATTGCGTTTATGTTGCTTGCAACTTGGTCAACCGCGGTTGCCACATCGCTTACATTTGCAGAGGCTTCTTCTGCGCCGTTTGCCATTGCGTTTATGTTCACGGTCAAATGTTCAACGGAGCTTGCCATTCTGGTTACGTTTGCGGAGGCTTGTTCGGCTGTGCTCGCTATGGATGTCACTCCCCTTGATGCTTCTTCGGTCACGTTCAAAACCGCCCTGCTCTTGCTGGCTGTTTCTTCTGAGTTTGTCACAAGCTGCTTGCTTATATTGGAAAGTTGTTCTGCCGAGGTTGCGAGGCTATTGGATTCCGAGTGCAAATTTTTCATTATGCTTTGGAGTTTGGTGGCAACGCTGTCCACAGATTTAGAGAGCGTTCCAAACTCGTCTCCGCGCTCAAGCCCTGTGCGAACGGTCATGTCGCCTTTTTCTATTTTGGCTACAGTCTCTACAACCACTTTTACTACGCCGGTTATGGATAATGTTAAGTAGATGCCTATGGATAAAGAAAACACCACTACCACTATCAAAAGGATAATCGCAAATCTTTTGGCAGCTGCCGCCGATTCATTCCCTCTTTCCCAAGATTCCTGGACCGCGCCTATCCTAACCTCTTTGGCTTTGTTGGTCAATTCAAGAATATCGTCTCCTATTTTCCCTATATGTGCGGGAGTGCCTCTTGGATATGATCCGGTGACAGGATCCCACTCAGTGTTCGTTTCCGAAAACTTGCGCGCTTGAACCGCATAATTGTTGCAGGCGTCTGAAAGCTCCCTCAAAAGAACCCTTGTCTCTTCCTTGATGCTGGTGTTTATCTGCTCTTGTATATTCCGAAGCGCAATATCGCGGGCACGGTCTATATTATCTAGGACAGCTTCACGCTTTTGCTTAGTTCCCGAAGACAACCAGTCACGCATCTGTACGCGCATCTCCTGTGTTTGTTTCAATGTTTCCACAAGATTTCCTAGCGGAATGGCTCCTTTTTTATATATAAAATCCGATTGGTCGTTTAGCTCTGTAAGTTGACCAGACATATATATTCCCATAATAGTTGCAAGTACTGATACTAACAAAAAAGAAGCTATCAGTTTAACCCCGATTTTAATATTGTTCACGAATGGTTACCTCTTGACAAATTTAGAGGTAATATAGAAAAATGGCTCCGCTCAATGAGCGAAGCCAAAATGAGTAAAACCTGAATTAAACCCTAAACTGATTAACCACGCTTTTCAAATCGCCAGCAACCTTTGCAAGGTCAGCGGCGTATTTGTCAACCTGATGAGCGTTCTTTGTGCTGTCGTTTGCAATCTGGTTCACGCTTGCAGCTCCATTTTTTGCATCGTCAGTTCCCTTTGCTGCATTAGCTGCATTGTGCGCAATGTCCTTGCTGCCCTTTGCAATCTCGCCAACGGCTTCGGAAACACGCTTTGCTCCGAGGTTCGCCTGCCCAGCATTGCGTGCAATGTCCTTGCTACCCTTGGCAACCTCGCCTATGGAGTCCGCAACGTGCTTGGTGTTGGAGCTTGCCTGACCTGCGTTTTGCGCAATGTCCTTGCTGCCCTTGGCAACCTCGCCTATGGCAGAAGCCACTCGCTTTGCACCGGAGTTCGCCTGAGCAACGTTGCTTGCAATCTCGGTACTCGCCTTGGTCTGTTGCGCGGCGTGGCCTGCTATTGACTCAGCGCTTTTGTTTATCTTGACTATTATCTGAGACACATCGTTTATCACAGTCACCGCATTGTTCGTGCCGCTCTGTATGCCTTCTATGCGCTGGGCTATATCGTCTGCGCTCTGCGCGCTCTGGTTGGCAAGCTCTTTGATTTCGTTTGCAACAACCGCAAAGCCCTTGCCAGCCTCGCCTGCAGAAGCCGCCTCAATGGTGGCATTAAGAGCGAGAAGGTTGGTTTTGTCGGCTATCTTTTTGATGACATCGGTGACTTGACCGATTTCCTTTGCCGCGATGCCCAGCTTGTTCATCACCTCTGTTGCTTCTTTGGACTTAACGGTGGCTTCGCCCGCAACCGTGCGGGCTTCGCCTGCAACGGTGGATATTTCGTTTATGCTTGTGCTCATCTCTTCTATCGCTGTTGCAACCGTGTTCATGTTCGCAGACATCTGCTCTGCCGCGCCCGCCACTTCGTTGGCATTCACTGCGGCCTCTTCTGCCGCGCTTGCCATCGCGTTGATGTTCTCTGCGACTTTGTCAACCGCGTTTGCTACATCGTTCACGTTTGCGGAGGCTTGTTCTGCGCCGCTTGCCATTGTGTTTATGTTCACCGTCATCTGCTCAACCGAGCTTGCCACATCGCTTATCTGGGCGGATGCTTCCTCGGCTGTGCTCGCTATGGAGGTAACGCCTTTGCTACAATCCTCGGCAACGCCAAGAACAGCCTTGCTCTTGTTGGCTGTCTCTTCGGAGTTTGTCACGAGCTGCTTGCTTATAACCGAAAGCTGTTCGGCAGAGCCTGCGAGGCTGTCGGATTCCATGCGCAAATCTTTCATTATTGTTTGCAGTCTAGAGGCAACGTTGTCCACTGATTTGGATAGCTGCCCGAACTCGTCTCCGCGTTCCAAATTCACACGGACGGTCATATCGCCTTTCTCTATCTTGCCGAGGGTACCAACAGTCTTTTTCAGAGGGCCGGTTATGGAAAGGGTTAGGAATAAGCCAAGGGCAATAGCGATAAGAACCACAGCCACCAGAATGACGGTTGCCTGGCTTACGCTTGATGAGGCATTTTCCGCAGCAGTGTCTGCTAGGTGGCGGGTTTGATTGGACATATAGTCTCTTGTGGCATACAAATCTTCCATTGCTTTGGCGCCAAGAGTGTTAAGGCCATCTGGCAATGGCTCTAGGCAAACCCCTTCAGGGGAGAAATTTTTGGCGCGTTTGGCAAAAGCCTCCAGCGTATCTACATAATCATCGGTTACCTTTGACACTTTACGCAAGAGCTTTTTGCCCTCTTCGTCTGTGAGTTTTTCCTGAGCGATTAGTTCCTGCTCCAAGGCGGCATTGGAAGCCCTCAGCTCTTTGATGACTTCTGCGCGCTCGCTAGTTGACCTTGCGATCTGCCAGTTGCGCGCCCCGACACGCAGACCTTGCACCTTCACCGCGCTGCCCACAAAAATGCCTAGGGGCACGGCTCCTGTTTCGTACATCTGGTCGGCAGCCTCTGCCACAGACTTTAGGCTGCTGATGGAGCGTATTCCCATAAATGCCGCCAAAGCAGCCAAGAATAAGAAAGACGCGATTAGTTTTGGACCCATTTTAATGTTGTTCATGTTTTCTCCTTGGTTAATGGTTGAACACCTAAACTTTAAATTGACTCACCACATTTTTCAACTTGCTTGCCACCTTTGCCAAATCGTTCGCGCTTTGGTTCACTTGGCTTGCCCCTTGCGCGCTCTCCTTGGCTGCTAAATTCATATTAGATACATTCTGGCTCACCTCGCTCGCGCCCTTAGCGGCTTCGCTCGCTCGGTAAGCAATATCTTTGCTACCATTTGCCACTTCTTCTATAGACTTAGACACGTGCTTTACATTTGTGTTTGCCACAGAGGCATTTTGCGCAATGCTCCTGCTGCCTTTTGCCACTTCGGTTATAGAGCTAGATACCTGCATAGCACTTGTGTTTGCTACAGAGGCATTCTGCGCAATGCTTTTGCTACCTTTGGCAACCTCATCCACAGAGCCTGCGACTTTCTTTGTGCTCACATTTGCCTGAGACACGTGTGTTGCTATTTCGTGGCTCGCCTTTGTTTGCTGCCCCACGTGTGTAGAAATGGATTCCACTCCTTGATTTATCTTTGCTATTATTTGCGAAATATTGCTTATCGCGGTAATGGCTTCGCCTGTGCTTTTTTGTATGCCCTCTATGCGGTTCGTTATATCGTCTGCGTTTTTTGCGCTTTGGATAGCAAGCTCTTTTATCTCATTTGCAACAACTGTAAAACCTTTGCCAGCCTCGCCCGCAGAAGATGCCTCTATAGTTGCATTGAGAGCAAGTAAATTTGTTTTTTCTGATATTCTTTTTATAACGTCTGTCACTTCGCCAATCTGCTTTGCCGCCACTCCCAACCTGCTCATGGTCTCGGTTGCATCGGAAGCCATAACTGTTGCCTCGCCCGCTATGCTGCGTGTATCGTAGGCATCGCCGGATATTTGGCTTATGCTTGCGCTCATCTCTTTTATGGCAGCTGCGATGGTGTTCATGTTCGTGGACATTTTCTCTGCCGCACCTGCCACCTCGCCCGCATTTGAGGATGCTTCTTTGGCAGTGCTGGCTATTGCGTTTATGTTGTCGGCTACGTGCTCAACCGAATTCACAACCGAGCTTACACTCACAGATGCTTTTTCTGCGGAGTCTGCCATTGAGTTTATATTGCTTGCGAGTTTCTCAACCGCATCTGCAACCTCGTTTGCACCCATAGAAGATTCCTTTGCAGTGCTGGCTATTGTGCCTATATTTACAGAAACCTCTTCGGTTGCGCTTGCAACAACTATCACCTTTGATGCAACCTCGTCTGCGCTATTTGCGAGCAACCTGCTGATGCTGGAAAGCTCTTCAGAAGAACCAGCCAGGCTCTCTGAATCCAGATACAAATCTTTCATAATGTTCTGGAGCCTAGAGGCGAGGGAGTCTATTGATTTGGAGAGCGTTCCGAACTCGTCTCCGCGTTCCAAATTCACGCGGACGGTCATATCGCCTTTCTCCAATTTGGCAACTGTACCAACCACATTTTTCAAAACGCCTGTTATGGAAAGCGTTAAATAAACACCAACAACCATTGAAAACAACACAACCACTGCCAAAAAGACAAATGCAATCCTCTTGGTGCGGAGCGCAATTTCATCACCTTGTTCCCAAGACTCTTTCACCGCCCCAATCCTTATCTCCGAGGCTTTCTTGGTCAAATCCAGAATCTCGTTTCCTATAGCCGCTATCTCAGGAGGAGTGCCTTTGGTGTAAGCTCCGGTAACAGGGTCAAAATCTTTGGTTGTGTTTGAAAATTTGCGCGCCGTAGCCGCATACCTATTGCAGGCCTCTATCAAAGAATGCAAAACAACCTTGGATTCTTCCTTAATGGTTAGGCTCAGTTGCTGATTTATGGCATCTATGGCGGTATCGCGCGCATTGTCTATTTTTTTGAGAACCGCCTCCCTCTGCTCATCACTTCTGGCGGTAACCCAGTCGCGCATCTGTACCCTCATCTCCTGAGTCTGTTTTAGAGCCTCAGTCAGAAGCCCTAGGGGTACGGCTCCCTTTTTATACATAAAATCGGATTGGTCGTTGAGAAAATCGAGGCCACGCATCATATACATTCCCATAGCCGCCGAAAGCATAGCAACTAGCAGAAAAGATGCAATTAGCTTAACGCCAATCTTGATGTTGTTCATAAATTAATGGTTACCTCTTAAACACTATCTTTTTATGGGGAAAATATAGTAAATTTTTTTCTATATTTACCCCATGAAAAAATTTAATATTATTTTTTGCACACTAGCCGTAGTGCTAATAAGCTCCTGTGCCACAACTCAGGTTGGCGTAAAAGAAAACTGGATAGACGAGCGAGACGTAATATCCTTGGCAAGCAGCTCTGTTACCGAATGGATGGCCAAAGCCGGCCGACCTACCCTTGTAGAAATAAACGGCGATACTAGCATATATTATTATAATTACAGGCCTACCATGTACGCAACCTCTATTTACGACAGCACCAAGGTAATCAAAACCTGGGGAACCGTAAAAGAGGTAAAGCCAAGTGCCGAGAACTCAACCGAAATCTGGGGCAGCAGAAAAAACACCATGCAAATAAAAGTGGTAAAAGACATAGCTATTTCTGCAGTAATCACCGCTGGCCCAGACAAAAAAACCTTAGTACGCGACCTCAACGGAGACCTTATCATAGACCCAGCCTCTGGCTACAACTCCAACATCTCCGAAGAGATGAAAATAGACAGAAGCTCAGACCAGTTCAAAAAAGCCTACACGAATATACACGGCCAAGAACCCATTGCAGTTCAAAAGCCCGCTGTAGAAGGCACCAACATGAGCCCCTGGGAATACTACCGCCACAAACTGCAACTAGCAGCGCAGTCAGTAATTCCAGCCGCCGCCCAACCTGCCGCTCAGCCAGCAGCAGAACCTGCCGCTGCCCAACCCGTAGCCGCCCAGCCCACCGAGGTTCAGCCAGCCCCAGAACCAGACACTCCCGTTGCTACCGAGCCTCCGCCCCCACCCCCCGATTGGCATTAATTTTCACAAATTAGATTTGCATTAATCCCTTCCCATATCTTCTCCCTCTGCCCGCACCAGTCGGGCGCAACGAGCATATAAGAGGGCGATTCCGCACTCACCCTCTCAATAGCCACATTCGGCTGCACAATGCGGATAACCTCCGCGGCCGCCTTGCAATAATCGTCAAAACCCAAAAGTCCAATTTTGCCCTGTGCGTATTCCTCTGCGAACTTTGTTCCTTTAACAATATGCAAAGGGTGAATTTTAACAGCAGAAAATTTGCACTCTGCGATTAACTTAGCGGTATTCACAAAATCGTTCATATCCTCGTTTGGCAGCCCTATTATAATATGCGATGTAATCAAAAGTCCTGCATTTTTGCAGCGCTCGGCGGCATCGCGCGTTTGCTGAGAAGTGTGGTTCCTATTTATGTTTTTAAGTGTTTTGTCGTTTGCGCTTTGTACGCCTATTTCCACAATAACCGGTTTTATTTTATTAAAATAAGCAAGCAAACTTACAACCTCGGGGTTCAAACAGTCTGGGCGTGTTCCAATGGAAATCCCCACAACCCTGCTGTGTTCAATTACGGGCGTAAAAACCTCGCGAAGTTTTTGCACAGGTGCGTGCGTATTTGTGTAGCTCTGAAAATAAGCGAGAATTCCATATTTTTTATTTTTTCTAATCCCGTCTTCCAGCTGCTCCATAACCGAAAACTCAGAGGCAGCCACCGAACTGAACGACTTATTATCGCAATAAGCGCACCCTCCCTTCCCAACAGTTCCATCTAAATTAGGGCAACTGAACCCCGCATTCAACGACACCTTGCGCACCCGCTCGCACTGCGAGAAAACCTCTTTTAGAAAGTCCTTGTATAATTTTACATTCATATCCGCAATCGGGAAAATCCTCTAATCGGGAGAATCGGGGTTCAGACAATTAATCATTCCTTCTGCCGCCGATTAAACCGGCTCTATAAGCCCAGTACAAAAGCATCATAACAGAAGAGATAGCCGCCGCCACATAAGTGAGCCCTGCGGCAGTGAGAACAGAAGAAACGGTATTGGCCTCCGGCCCGGGCTTTACTATGCTCAAACTCTCCAACTGCCTTTTAGCCCGAGCGGAGGCGTCAAACTCAACGGGAACAGTGACCAGGGTGAACGCCGTAGCCATAGCGAACAGTGCAACTCCTATGGCTGCAACAAAATGCCCAATGCCGGAGTTTACCTCTGCCCCGGCTCCCAACATAATTCCCACAATAATAATCAAAGGTCCAAGATTGCTCCCTATATTTGCCACTGGCACAATAGTGGAACGAATCCACATCGGAAAATAATTCTGTGCGTGCTGAATAGCGTGTCCCACCTCGTGCGCTGCCACTCCTGCCGAAGCCGCCGAGCGCCCGTTGTAAACTTCGGGGCTAAGATTAAGCGTTTTGTTGAGCGGATTGTAATGGTCGGAGAGAAAGCCTTTATGCTCGTGAACGCTCACATCGCTAATCCCGCAGCTTTGCAAAATAGCCTTAGCCACTTGCGCTCCCGTGTAGCCGCTGGAAATAGCCACCTTTTCTCCGCTTTTGAACTTCATTTTCACCAAAAAAGCTGCCCCACCAGAAAGCACGAGTGCCGCAACAATAAGAATCATATAAATAGGGTCAAAATACATTTTTGCCTCCGGTGTATGGGCAACTCTCCGTGGTTGCCCTATTGAACCCGTATAATTTAAAATTTTCCCCCCTCAAAAACTAAAAATTAAGGGAAAAAGGGGGATATATTGCATATTTTGGGGTTTAAACGCATATTTCTATATTATGTATATGCCCACATTATCTTTATTTTTTGGCATAATCGTTAGAATGTATTGCGAAAAGCAAGGCAATCACAAAAAACCGCATATTCACGCCGAATATTCTGGAGAAGAAGTTGCCATTGCCTTGGATGGAGAAATACTTGAAGGAAATTTACCTATTCCAAAAATGAAACTATTGGTAGCTTGGATGGAAATACATAAAGAAGATTTATCAGCTAATTGGGATTTATTGAGTAAAGGCGAGCAATTTTTTAAAATTGAACCTTTAAAATAGTGTTTCTATTATGTTACAGCCAAAAATAAAATTAGTTGAGCCAGTTGAGCCTTTTAGCCTGTTTCTTGAATACGAAACCAACGAAAAAAAACTTTTTGATGTTTCTCCATATATAAAAGGCAGTTGGTACGGAGAACTCAAAGACAAAAATTATTTTAAAAATGTGCGTATAACAAATAATGGCTATGGAATAGAATGGGTTAATGGCCAAGATATTGCTCCCCACGAACTTTACGAAAACAGTGTTCCGTATAAATGCCCTTCACCCTCCTAAAAACCTCACCTCATTCAGCGGCACGGCTTGGGCTACTGAAAACCGCGCACGGTGAAGTGCCAACCCCAATCTTTATGCCCGTGGGCACCACCGCCAGCGTAAAAGCTGTCTCGCCGCGCGACTTGCAAG
The DNA here is from genome assembly GCA_031281345.1 of Candidatus Fibrimonadaceae bacterium. GTDB lineage: Bacteria > Fibrobacterota > Fibrobacteria > Fibrobacterales > Fibrobacteraceae > Fibrimonas. Next base: position 1,868 of record JAITFN010000061.1, on the reverse strand, counting down.
AGATGAACGCGAAAATAATCCTTGCCAACACCTACCACCTGCACCTGCGCCCCGGCACACCCCTCATAGCAAAAATGGGCGGCATCCACAAATTCTGTGGCTGGAATGGCCCCGTGCTCACAGACAGCGGCGGTTTCCAGGTTTGGAGCCTAAAAGAACTCCGCAAAATAAAAGAAAACGGCGTTGAATTCCGCAGCCACCTAGACGGCAGCAAGCATTTCTTTTCCCCCGAAAGCGTGATGCAAGCCCAAAGGGAAATAGGTGCAGACATAATAATGGCATTTGACGAATGCACCCCTTTCCCCAGCACAGAAGGGCAGGCCCAGAAATCCCTTGACTACACAAAGCGCTGGACAAGGGCGGCAAAAGAATGGCTCACACAGAACCCTCCCCTCCACGGCTGGGAGCAAAAATTCTTTGGCATAATCCAGGGCGGAATGCATCAGGAACTCCGCCTGCAGTCCATAGAGGAGCTAAAGCAGATAGAACCGGACGGCTACGCAATCGGCGGGCTTTCCGTGGGCGAGCCCGAAGAAACTATGTACAAAATGGCTTCTTTTTGCACGCAGCACATTCCCGCTACCCACCCCCGCTACATAATGGGAGTAGGCACCCCTTGGAATATGCTAGAGCTAATAATACGCGGCATAGACATGTTCGACTGCGTAATGCCCACTCGAAACGCCCGAAACGGAATGCTATTCACCAGCCGCGGCATATTGCACTACAAATCCGCCACCCACAAAGAAGAAGAAGCCCCCATAGACGAAGCCTGCGACTGCTACACCTGCCGGAATTTCTCCCGTGCCTACCTGCGGCATCTAATCCATTCGGGCGAGTTGCTGGCCCTTCAGCTATCCAGCATACACAACCTGCATTTTTATTTGAATTTAATGCAGCAAACCCGCCAAAAAATATCAGAGGGCAATTTTGAGGGGTGGGCAGCCGAACAAATCCCCCTATTGCGCACCCCCTTGTAGTGGCGCCCTGCCACCCCAAACAAAAAAAATTAATTTTTTTTTCATTTTTTTGGGAATTTTTCCCCTTTTTTTACGTCTAATAGGTAACAACCAAAAAACCGGAGGTTTTATGAAAAAAAACAGTGGCAATATTTTTCTATCTTTTAAGGAGGTGCAGCTATGGAAAGCATTTTGAGTCTTATAGTCAATGCGGAAAACGTGCGGACGCTAGTAATAATAGCGTGTGCTTTTAGCTGTTCTGTGTGGGTTAGAAGTTCCATAAAGGAGTCCGAGCACAAAATCTGGTCTCACATAAAGGAGTTCGAACACAAAATAGAGTCTTCCATAAAGGAGTCCGAGTACAAAACCGAGTCTTCCATAAAGGATTTAAAACTCGACGACTTCGCATTCATAAATAAGCGGATAGATGAGCTAAAATACAACGATTTTGCTCATTTGAAAGGCACTTTAGAGGCACTGACGTTTGTCCTTGAGAAAAACGGTTCCATGTCAAAAGAAGACAAAGGATTTGTGGACAGCATATTCCCGTCTCCTTCCCCCGTTTAACCCTGCCCCCACGCCCGCCCCTTTGCATATATATCATATATGTAATCGGGGTTCAGGCAATATTCAGGCAATAATATATATCTATATATACAGTACAGTAGCGCCGATTAATCGCGCCCCTACCGCCCCTCTTTGCCACCAAATCTGCAATCGGGTGAATCGGGTGAATCCCGTGAATCGGGGTTCAGACAACAAAAATTTCCCCTTCCCCCTTGACAAAATCCCGACATTTTTCTATATTTATGCTAGTCGGAAAAAAATAACCTTTTTTTTAGGCGAGCGAATAAGCCGAAAATCGCGCAAAAAGCAAAGAGTAGGCATAAGAAGAAGGGAGAGTTATAT
>JAITFN010000016.1 GCA_031281345.1 Candidatus Fibrimonadaceae bacterium | reverse complement strand
TGGACGATAGGATATGTACCAAAACTGCAAACAGCGTTATCTTTGGAAGTTCCTAATCCTATTTTTATTGAAATTAATAAAGGCGAAGCGGACATTATACAAGTCTTAAAAGATATTTTAGCATTGACAAAATTAAATTACAATGCTTGTATTTATGCAGATGGAATTCCTGTTACGTTAAGGTTTGCGGATAAAATAGGTGAAATTCTAACTGCAAGTACAGAAATAGAAGTTCCGCCTTTGGCGTTTAAATATTATATATGAAAAATTTTCACAAATAAACAAAACTTTGTGGAATATAATTTAACCCATAGACAAACTAGCAATAAAACTAGTGTGTTCCTTTTTTATATCTGTATCTAAGTTTCTGGTACAGCGTATTCATTTTGACATTCAAAAACACATTTTTTGGGTTTTTCTTAAAAACATCGGGAAAAATACCGAAAAAATACCAGAAAAAGGGTTTTTAATAAAAGTGGTGTTTTTTTGGGACTTATTACACTATCTAAATGACAAGAAATGACAAATGGAAAATCTACAACGCCATAATCTCTCGGCGTGAAAGCCCAGTATAACGTATAATCTTATCCATAGCTTCACCGCCAGCCTTCATAGCCTTAGCGGTTTGGCTTATACCTATCTTCTTAGCTTTGGCTTCGGCTTTCTCAATAGCCTCGTCTATGCCTGTATCTGCCAACTGTTTCAATGTCATACCTACCTCCACAAACTCCTTGTACTTGCCATAGAGTTCCAAATTCATATTCAACAACCTGCGTAAAAGCATTGCAGAATCCTTAGCCGTAATATAGTTATTTACCAGAACGGTAAAAACGCCCATCTACAAAAGCTCTACCAAGTGTCTGTTATACCTATTTTTCACTAGCCTTTTGAAAACTTTGCCTATCTCTACTACATAACGAGAATTCCATAAATAATGGTATAGTTACTCAAATTTCGTTTATATTGGTATTTCGGACACTTTAAACCAAGTTTTCTATTATTGTATATAATTCCCATTCTGTTTGTTCGGCACAGTAGGGGAGCTTGCCGAGCCTCCCAAATCTTGCGAGCTACACTATGCCCTTGACCGTGGGCGTGGATGCCGAAAACGAGCTTAGAGTGCTTCCTTTGAAGAATAGCTAATTGAGAAAAGACTTGTGGTGATGTTGCTAGTTGCCATATTGTTTGGAAAACTTTTTATATACTATAACACATCATATATAGTTAAAATTACTTTCTTCATTTTTAATAATAAAAGTGGCAACATAGCAACAAAGTGATAAAAGGTGGGAAAATAGCTCAAATTTAGAGTTTTTTGAGTTGCCATTTTTGTTGTCGGTTGCCTATTCAAAACAAGTGATTGTTGTTTTTCAAAAAAGTCGCCATACGCCAATCCACAAAGGAGGCAACAAAGGGATGGCGTTGGCGACCTATAATCCTACATCAATTCTTTGCTACGTTTCTCAAATCTTATAGCTTGCTTGAAATGCTCAAACAATTCAACCATAAGCCTATTGTATTCGTCCCCCAAAGCAAACGATATTTCGCTTGGCTCTAAACTGTTGTATTCTTCCATGCACTTTTTGGCTTTGGCTTCAAGTTCTCGCCATTTTCGCCAATGTTTTTGGGCTTCGGCGTGAAAGAAATTGGCACCCTTTGTGGCGGGTATCTTGTCAACCTCATTTTTTTGATTGTTCTTGTCAATGGCAAGCTTTATGGGCTTGACCGATTTGGTGAGATTGTCTTTTTGTTCCATAGTTAATCCTCATAAAAGAAACATACTTACTTTCTCAATATAAAGGGATTAACCAAAAAATCAGATAAGAAAATAATGATTTTCCAGCCAGTCCAGATGTTCTTTCCTAATTCTTATTGTTTCCTCGAATCCCGCCTTGAAGTGTTCGGGAACGAACTTCCCATACAAGTCAGCGGTTATCCCCGTTTCGCTATGACCCATTTGATAACTCACCATCTGCAATGGAGTTTGTGCCAATAATTTGTTCACTGCGAAGGTATGCCTTAGCCTATGAGCATGGATGCCTTTGAAATTGCGTTTTAAGGCTATTTTCAAGGAGTTGGGCGATGATTTGAATATATTGCCACGCTCGAATAGCTTTGCCAATGTAGGGCAAACGGGAAGGGTTCTTGACGAAGCCACAGTCTTGCCACCAATAGGCTTGTATCTACCCACTCCCTCCCCATGCAATGTCAGCATGCCGTTATTGAGGCTATCCTTGCTCAATGCATCAAGTTCGCCTATCCTTATCCCCGTGATTAGCAGAAGTAGGGCGATATCGTGGCTAGGCATGCTTTCCATTTTGCTCAGTAGCTCTTTCTGCTCTTCAATGGTCAATGGCTCGACAACTTTCTTGTTCACTCCGGCTACCGCTTTCACGGTCACGTCATCCCATATTCCACCGTTCTGCAAATGTCCTTCCCTTGCAGCAAGCCTAGCCATTTGTCTCAAAGTCTGGAGTTCGTGTTTTATGGTGCTTGCGGATAGGGGATTGCTTGAATGGGCGTTGAAGTTGCTGACTGTTCTCCATTTGATGTATTTGATTGCGGTATCGTAGTTCAGGTCTGCGGTTGTGGTCAATTTCTCCGAGTCGAAGAATTTCATGATGATGTCTCTATGATATTTGAATGATGTTTTTCTTATAGGGTTCTCAATGCTCTTTCTTTCAAGCCAAGAATCGGCTATTGATGCCAAAGTCACGTCATTTGGATTTTTTGATATATCAAGCATTACCAGTTTCTTTATCAATTCTGTTTTCCCGTAATTATCCAGTGATGCGTATCGAATGGCGTATGCTTTCAATTCTTTTTTCGGGAGTTTGTTCTTTCCGAGCAGTAGAGTTATCATGTTGTGACCTTTCAGGCATTCACGCATGAACTTCATGGATGTTTTTGGGATATAATACGATACTTCGGGATAGTTATTGGATCTATCTCTGATTAGACCGCGTTTGATGTCAAGGCTCGCCATTTCTCGCTCTTGAAACTACGGGCTTTGGCACATATTTGGCACATAATTGAAATTTCTATATTAGGAACAATGACGAATTATTCGGAATGAAAGGATTTCAACGAATTCTGACCGTCTTCGGGAGCAGAAGGTCGTGAGTTCGAATCTCGCTATTCCGATTACTTTCAAAGGAGAATGATTGTATATGAAAAAAGTATTCGGAAAAACGCTATGTGACCAATGCAAGGTCAAGGCAAGCATTATGACGGTTGCCGTCCAAAACGCAAACGAGAGCTACCCCAAGCTGCACAACTTCTGCTCGGATGAGTGCAAGGAGCTGTGGAAGAAATCAAGCGGAGAGCCTGTGTGAGAAGGAAGGTTCAGGCATTCATTGTCCACCTTTTCAATACCTTTTCTATAGAACTATTTGGAATGGTTTTTCTTTTTTTCCCATATATTTCAAGCAATGCTTGGGAAACGTCTAAAATCGATGGTTTCAGTACATTATCGCTTTTTGCATTTCTTTTGTAGGTTAGTTCCTTTGCTATAGCAAAAACTTGAGACCTATTAATAGGGGTGCAATTTTGAGAATGGTCATCGCAGTTAGAAACGTCTTTTCTGGTTTCTTCTGAGTTGAACCAAAAGCAGGTGGTGCATTCTTTGCATAACATTCCTTAAATATAAAAAATTATTGCTCACTCCGCAGCTTTGAAATTGTAAATTTCGCTCCAATGGTCAATCACTTCAACTGTATCTCCAATGAAACTCATCAAATAATCCATTTTCTTGTATGCCATAGGCGATTCGTCAAGAGTGGCTTCGTTCACGCAAGAACTCCACACATTGTTCATTCTCTCTTTGTATTCTTCCATTGAGAAACTTTTTTTGGACATTGTCCTTGAAAGCACTCTCCCAGCTCCGTGCGGGGCAGAATAGTTCCATTCGAGATTGCCTTTTCCTTTGCACAGAAGTACTCCGTCTGCCATATTGATTGGAATTAGGCAAATTTCATCTTTCTTGGCAGAGATGGCTCCTTTTCTTATTATTTTACTATCTATGTCAATGTAGTTATGCACCGATTCAATGAGATTGCTTTTTTCAAAATTCATATTGAAATGCCTAACCAGTTCCCACAGAATTTTGGCACGGTTGAATTCAGCGTATCTCTGGGCTAATTCCATCGCATATATGTAGTCATCGTATAATTCACCAGATAGATAGCCTTTCTCGCCAACTTTTTTCTGAAAATGATTTGCTATCTTCAGCCCAAAATTTCTGCTGCCGGTATGTACAGTTATGAATTTGCTTCCAGATGAATTTTCATTTATGGCTATGAAATGGTTGCCTCCGCCCAAAGTTCCCATAGACTGGGCTACATAATTCTTGGAGCGAAAATTCAGTCCCAGTTTCTTTACAAGTTCGTTCAATTCCTCAACGAACAGATGAAATGAATTTTTTGCCACTTTTGAATAAATGTCTTTGCATCTATCCTCGTCAAAACGTTTATGGATTTCATATCCCGAAGGTATGCTTCTCCTAACCTGCACGTCAAATTTCTTAAAATCAACTTCGGTCTTATCAATTGGATATGAGGCTACTCCGCAGCCTATGTCAACTCCGATGTAATTGGGGACTGCCCACTGCCTGTTCATTGTTGAGGTGAATCCTATGCAAATATTGTTTCCGGCGTGGCAGTCGGGCATTATTCTTATTTTTTCCTCAGCCAAAAACTCATTGTCCAGAACTTCTTTAATCTGATTTACACAGGCTTCTTCAACATCGCTTGCGTACACTGTTGCTTTGGCACATTTGCCTGTTACTGTGAACACTCCAACAACCTCGCCGCTATTTCCCCAAACACACGCGCACCTGTGCAATTTGGGTTCGCAAGAACTGCGGGCAAACCTTTTTCCCCGCCTTCCATAAGTGATGCTTCAATGGGAATTTGCCCCAAAAAAGGAATTCCCATTTTCTCTGCCAAATTCTTTGCACCGTCCTTGCCAAAAATAAAATGCTCCTTTTCGCATTTATCGCAAATAAAACTGCTCATATTTTCAATTAAACCCAAAATAGGCACATTCAATTCATTGAAAAGGTCAATGCCCTTTATGCAATCTGCAAGAGCCACCTCTTGCGGTGTACTTACCATAATGGCACCGCTCAGTTTACAACCCTGAATAATGGAAAGCTGAACATCTCCTGTGCCCGGTGGCATATCTATAAACAACACATCCAAATTTTCCCATTCAACAACGTTCAGCAAACTATTTATCAAGGCTGCCGCTCTTGGGCCTCTCCAAGCATTTGCTTTTTCTGCCGGAGATAACTGAGCAATGGAGGCAATCTTAACACCGTGCGAGATTGAGGGCATAACATCGTTGTTCAAACCAAACATCAATCCCATACTCGGTCCGTATAAATCGGCATCCAGAATACCAACGGCTTTTCCTTCAAGGGCGGTTGCCATAGCTAAATTAGCGGCAACGGTGGATTTTCCCACACCGCCTTTGCCGCTTGCAATGGCTATTATTTTTTTTATATCTTTTAACGACATACCGTTTTTGGAGAGTTTTATGAATGAATATAGAAAACTTGCAGGAATTTTATCGCTCTGCTTTGCGTTTGGCTGCCATAACGCCAAACAAGGTGCAGAAATAAACCAAACATCAGCCAGTGACTATGCAGAAGTGCTAGCTACAGCAAAGCAAATTTCTGCCCAAGATATTTCCAGCAGCTTAAAAATAAAAATCAGGGAAATAACAAAAAAAATAGAGAATCCAAAAACAGCAGATGACTTTTTTTTGAAAGCCTACATTGCAGAGATAGACGAAAATAAAGATGAAGCGATAAAGTATTACGATAAAGTCATTGAATTAAAAGCTGGTTACGCAAGAGCCTATTACAATGCAGGAGCAATATATGTTGGCAAAAAAGATTTAGACAAGGCAATGGATTACTTTAAAAAATATATTGACTTAAAACCAGCTTACCCAAATAATGTTGAAGCCTGCATTACTATGGCATTCCTTTATTCTTTCAAATACGATTACAAAAATACCGATGAGTACTTCAAAAAAGTTATTGAATATTCACCAGATAAAGCAGAGGCATATTACGATGTTGGAGATATTTATTACGAGAGAATAAAAAATGTTGAGAAGGCTGTTGAATATTTTAAACACGCCATTGAACAAAAATCCGATTTTGCCGATGCTTATTCCTATTTGGGAACTATTAGCAGAGACGGAGAAGATTATGAAAAAGCCATAGAATACTATGAAAAAGCTCTCCAGTTAAAACCGAGTCCCAAGGCGAAATATGCGACATTTCACGGCATTGGAACAGCTTATTTTTTCAAGTTGGATTTTGATAAGGCAATAGAATATTACAAAAAAGCCATTGATTTGAAAATTGGAGAAGGAGATGCAAACATATATTTCAATATAGGAATTGCATACATAAGAAAACATGATTACGATAAATCCATGGAGTACTTGAAAAAGGTTGTTGAACTTAATCCCAAACACGTAAAGGCGTACAGAACCATTGGAAGCATTTACAGCATAAAGCGCAATTATGCCAAAGCAATTGAATTTTACGAAACAGCTATCAGATTAGACCCTAAAACAGACGCATATATTAGCATGGGAGGTGCTTATTACAAAAAACAAAATTACGACAAGGCGTTGGAGTACTTCGAAAAAGCCATTAAATTCCAGCCAGAGGACAAAGCCGAAATATACGACCTTATGAGCGGTGTTTATTTTCACAAAAAAGATTACGATAAAGCTATAGAATATTTGAGCAAAGCCATTAGTTTAAACTCCGCTAAAAATTTGCCTTATGCGTACAACAATATAGGAGAAGTATATTTTTTCAAAAAGGATTATGATAGAGCAATAGAATACACAAAAAAAGCCATTGATTTGGATTCTAATATGCAAGAATCATATCTCTATTTGGGAGAGGCTTTGATAAAAAAAGGAAATAAAGCGAGTGGCACAGAATACAAAATGAAAGCCATAGAAAAGGGTTATATGTTGGCAGAGGCCAAGCAAACTCCGGTTGAAGAGCTTTCTGAATATTTTGTGGCAAAATATAAAATGCTGGTAGAGGCAATAACCACTCCCAAAACGGCGAATGAATTTTTCTTAAAAGGCTATGTTGCCGAAATAAATAAGCAACAAGATGCGGCAATAAAATATTACAGCCAAGCAGTACAAATAAAACCTGATTTTGCAGAGGCATATAAAAACATCGGTGATATTTACAAGAATAGGAAAAATTACGTTGAAGCCGCAAAGAACTATAAAAAAGCCGTTGAACATAACTCGAGTTACGCGCATACATATAAATATATGGAAGATGGTTATTTTGCAAAAGATTTTTTTGTTGATTCCAGAAATGGCAAAATCTATAAGTATGTGAAAATAGACAAGCAAACTTGGATGTCAGAAAATCTGAATTACAAGGCAGGCAATTCTTGGTGCTTTGACGAACTTAAAGAGAACTGCGAAAAATACGGCCGCCTTTACGATTGGAATTCAGCGAAGAATGCCTGTCCTGCGGGTTGGCATTTGCCAAGCGGGGAGGAATGGCAAAAGCTCATAGATGTTGCAGGAGGCAAAGACAATGCCAGAACGATTAAGGCAAAGCACAGTTGGAGTAGGGGAGGAGGCGGAACAGACGATTTTGGCTTTTATGCTCTACCGGGTGGCCTTCGCAAATCCTCTCGTTTTACAGGAATAGATTTAAATGCCGCTTGGTGGACTGCTACAGAGCAAGAACATTTAGATGTTTCGGCGAAATACATATTGATTAACCAATACTGCTCCGAAATGGGTTATATTTGCTATGATGTTATGCTCTCAGATATAGGTTCCAAGAGCGAACTTGGGCTTTCCGTGCGGTGTGTGAAGTAATAGCCTAGCGATAGCGAATAGCCCGTCCTTTAATTTCGCTTTTCCTAAAAAATCCCTTTTCACGGCTATCGTAGCATAGCTTTTGCTGCTTTGGTTTTTCGCAAGAGAGATAAAAAAGATCCTCTTCAACTACAAAGTCTTTTATTTCTTGCAAAGAGTCTGCGAATGGTTTTCTTTTAAAATAGATGCTATCTATGGCTGGGAAAATTTTTTGCAGTTGGAGTTCCAAAAGCCTCAGTTCTTGCCAAGGTAAAAAAGGCACTTCCTTTTCGGATGCTGGGCGGCCAGAAATGCTTGCCCTGCCAACATAAGCAAAAGGGAGTTCTTTTTCTTTGCTGTTTAGAGAAATATTCGTTTTGATTTTTTCATCAGGAAATTGCTCCCTGTACAGAGAAAAAGCTTTGTCCCAGAGCATTGGATTTAAATTTTCAAAAATTATGGTATCGCCTTTTTTGGGAATGCTTATAGAAAGTGTGTCAAAAGGAGTGGGGAGTTTTATTTCGTCTCCGCTTTTTCCTATTTGCCTGAGTATAATTGAATTTCCGCTGATTGTTTTGACCAGCAGCAAATTTCCTTTTTTGGATTTTTCTTTGCAAAATTCAAGCTCGCACATAAAAACACGCTTTCCTTCAAATTTCCAAACAGAAAAAACAAAAAATCTTAAGAAAAGCGCAAAGGCAATAATGCAGACACATAGGAATAGTATTCTCCAAGTTCTGAACACCGAAGATTTTTCAAGAGTTTTACTTATTATTTTTTCTATATTGCTCTGCATCTGCTTAAATTTAGGAAATTTTGGAAATGGGAAACGCTGATATTGCCGCAAGTATTGCAGGTATTGCAAAAAATGCATCACTTGAGCTTAGAACTTTGAGCTTTGAGCTTCGCAATAGGGCTTTGCAAAAAGTGGCGATTTCCATTCGTACTAATGAGTCAAATATTATAGAAGAGAATAAAAAAGATGTGGAAGCGGCAAAAGAGGGCGGTTTAACCAGCTATATGATAGATCGCCTTACCCTTAATCCAAAACGAATAGAAGATATGGCACGTGGTGTAGAAGAAATTGCCTCTTTTGCAGACCCTCTTGGCAAAGTTTTGGAACATAGAACGTTGAAAAACGGCATAGACATTAGCCGCATTAGCGTTCCACTTGGAGCAATTTTCTTTATTTACGAAAGCCGCCCCAATGTTACAATAGATGGCGCAGCCCTTTGCTTTAAAGCTGGCAATGCTGTTATTTTGCGTGGTGGCAAAGAATCTGTGTATTCAAGTTCTTTTTTGGCAAAATTATTTTGCGAAGCCATTGCAGAAGAAGGCATTTCAAAAAACGCCGTTCAATACATAGATAACCCAGACCGTGGGTTGCTCGGTGAATTGCTAAAACAGAATCAATATTTGGATTTGGTTATACCTAGAGGCGGAGAGGGTTTAATAAGGGCTGTGAGCGAGCAGTCAAAAATTCCGGTGATAAAGCATTTCAATGGAATTTGCCACGTTTATATAGATAAAAGCGCAGATTTGGAAAAAGCTGCAAATATTTTATACAATGCAAAAGTACAACGCCCAAGCGTATGCAATGCCGCAGAGACCGTGCTTTTTCACAAGGAATTGCCTAGTGATGCAGTAGAGAAAATTTTGGCTCCCTTAAAAGAAGCAGGTGTAAAACTTCATTACGATAAATTTGGAATAGAATATTTGGATTTGCAAATTTCGGTTGGTTATGTGGACGGAGTTAAGGAAGCCTGCGAGCATATAGAGAAATACGGCAGTCATCACACAGATGCAATAGTTGCAGAAGATGGTGATGCTTTGGAATATTTTGCAAATCATGTTGATAGTTCTAGCGTTATGCTGAATGCAAGCACTCGTTTTGCAGACGGAGGCGAGTATGGGCTTGGTGCAGAAGTTGGAATTTCCACAGATAAACTGCACGCGAGGGGCCCTATGGGAGTAGAAAGCCTTTGTAGCTACAAGTGGTTGCTAAAGGGCAATGGACAGGTAAGGAGGTGATATGAATCGTTATGATTTGGTTTTGCTAGGATTTATATTGGAGGAGGATTCCAGTGGCTACGATATTATTTCTAAAATAAAGGGGAGGGAATTGGAAAGATGGGCTATGATAAGTCCTTCTACCGTATATAATCGCTTGAACTATCTTGAAAATCACAGTTGCATAGAAGGCAAAGTTGTTCAAAAGGCAAAATACCCACCATCAAAAGTCTATAGCATAACAGACAAGGGCAGGGGAGCCTTGAATAGAGAGATAATTAAACATTTAACAGGATTTAACGATGACCCTAGAACTTTGGGCTATGCTTTTTTGTTTGGCTTGGAAGACAAGCAAAATTTAATAAGGCTTTTGGAAGAGCACGAAATAAAATTGAGGGAAGAAATTGCAAGATTGGATAAAATGATAGACGATGAGCCACGTCCCACGCTTTATCTAGAAGGTCCATTTTTAAACTGCATGAGCCGCGACCATATATTGGTAGAACTCAAATATTTGCGGGCAGCCTTGCAGATATTGCAAGACCCACAAAAATCAAATATGTTGGATGGTTATTTTTACATAAACTTTGGCAACAGAGAATGGCAGTTTACTGACAAACAGCATCCTCTCCCGGACTAAATCCAAGGCACCAAGACGAGCCAAGTGCGCGTTTTTCATAATTTTCCAAGGGAAGCTGCATCGCGGTTCCAGTTTTTAAGGGGAAATTTTCCGCTTTGGAGAAATATATGGAATCTATAACAGCTTTGTCGCAAAAAATTCCGAGGCTTTGTCCGGTGTTCGCAAGCGTAAGCCCTTTATAATTGAAATTTGCATTTTTAACACTATCGCGTCCAAAAAAGAGAAATTCCATTGGCGGTAAAATTAAGTTGTCTGGCATATCAAATTTATAGGTATTGGCTGTAGTATTTCTATCACGTGCTATGCGGCAACTAGATAATTTCAAAGTATCCAAAGTTGCATTATAAATTTCCAAATATTCAAATTCATTTCCGCTTGTTTTTGGGTCTGCAAAAATTTCCGTGAAAAATACATCTCCGTAATTTTTTGGAGGTCTGGAATTTGTTGGAAGTGTTACTACACCCTGCGAAGAGCCTGCGGAACTTGCTGACAATTCCAGAATAACCGAGCCTCGGGTGGATTGCGACTGCATTGTTTCTGTTTGCGAAATTGAAGATAAACTTACATTTTTTGAACCTGTGAATAGAATTTCTCCATTATCATCTTTAAGTTCAATTCGCATATTGAAGTCTTTATCCAAAGGTAGGGAACCAGTAGTGAATACTCCTTTTCCATTTTCAATTTTCATATCAAATTCCAAATCATCTAAATACAATTTTCCAGAACTAACTCCCGTGTTATTGTTAAAACCAAGCGGAACTTCCAACCTCAGAAAACCAACGAGAGCTTTCAGGTTTATAGGGATAGTTATGCTTTCACCTGCTTTTATATCTGCAATGGCTTCTCCCTTTTGGACAAGCACTCCTGAATCCGCATATATTTTCACTTCAAACTTTCTGGTTTCGCCAGGCGGGATTCCTTCTATTTTCAGATTTTCGTCCAAAGTTTTTTTGGATACGTGAATGCTCGCCATATCTGCGGAAGACACATCCACAGAGATACTGTCAAACATTGGAACTTGGACTTTCCCGAGGAACAGTTTAACAGTTCCCTCCGTGTCGCTTCCACTGCCACCTCCGCCGCTGCCACCTCCACTGCAAGCAACAAGCAATAACCCAATCATTGCAGACCAAAAACTGCAAGCCGCAATGCACAAAATGCAAAAATGCCTAAGCATAAGCATAGAAATACCTCCATTTTTTTTTCGTTACCTATTAGACGTAAAAAAACGGAAAAAAATCCAAAAAAAATGAATTTTGCAAACAAGTGTTTGCAAAAATGTGCAGATTTTTCAGAATTCAAGAATTTTCAAAATGAAATATCAATTTATTAATAATTTCCTAACATTTAGTTAACACTTATTAAATGTTTATTAAACGTACTTTTTTAATACGTCTTTGCTGGAAACGAAATAATCTATGCCACTTGCAATGGTTACAAAGGTTATTATTGCCATAACTGAGTATGGCAAATATTCCCAAATTTCTGTCCAGTTTGGAATTAGGGTGTATAGAGGGTCAAGCGCGCCTATCAGAATTATCAATATTCCGATGCCTTGTATGGCGGTTTTCCATTTACCGCTTTGGCGGGCGGGCATAATTATTTTCTCGGAGGCAGCAAGGGTACGCAGTGTTTCTATGCTCGCTTCTCTGAAATAAATTAAAGCTACCATCCAAACAGAGGTGTAGCCAGAGGCCAAAAAGCACAAAAATACGGTCATATTGGAAATTTTATCTGAAAAGGGGTCTAAATATTTGCCAAGCGTTGAAACCTCTCCCCATTTGCGAGCCAAATATCCGTCCAAAAAATCTGTTACCATAAATGCTACAACCATAACAAGGGCGAGAATTTTAAACACCAAGCTGTTATTTTGATAATTCAAATCTCCATCGTAAAAAAATACCCACAAAAACACAGGCGTTAAAACTATGCGGCTCATAGTTAGCTGGTTGCAAACGGAGAGCGGTTTGCGATGCGTGGGGTCTCGGTAATAGCGATAGCCAAAAGATACGGCAGCGGCAAACAGCATAAGAACGGTGGCTCCCATGCAAATTTGCTGGTAATGCTCCATATCCAAAACATAAATTAGCATTGTTACATTTATGCTTATTGTGGCTACCTTAGACCAAAATCCGCTAGTAAAAAAAGATTTGCCCTCGCGTAGCATAGAAAGCATATAAAGCGTTCTGGCAACAGCTCTTGCGAGTAGCAAAGCGCACCCCACGGCAAGCATTTTTTCCAATTCTTTTTCCACAATGGAATCTCTTATGAAAATGCAAAGCATAACAGCAAATACAAAAAGTGCTTCCACAAAGGAGAGCCATAGCTGGTAATAGGGTTTTTCTATATCTTGATGGCGAATTCTAAACTGCAAATACCAAGAAACTATTAAAATTATGCTAATGCTAATGGCTGCGAGCTTTTTGTATTCATCCCATATAAAGTAAAAAACTGGCAAAAAAGCGAATATATACAATATTCTCAGTATTCGTCCATATAATAACTTATCTACAGATATTTGCGGCATCTTTGACAATGTAGAAAATATTGGGAACTATATACATAACCAAACGCTTGTCCAAATCACACAAAACTGGCACAAAATAGCAGTAATTTGCAGATTAAAACCTGATTTTTCATAAAAATTTCACACTTTTTCTAAAAATAATATATATTACTCGTTAGAATATGTTGCTTTTTGCTATGACTGTGCATTTCGTAAAAATAGGAGAACTGAAATATGATAACGAGCATTTCTATTGGTGCTAAACCTTTTAAAACAAAGGCTGATGCCTGCAATACAGTTTTTGGTTGCAATTACAAGAAGGAATTGCAGAGGGGATGTTTTATTCCGGCTGAATTGAGAAAAAATTGTGGAGACAAATACCATGCGTGGTTCCCTCATTTAGACACGGTAGTTGATCCGGGGTGGATTAATAAATTGAACACAAACGGAACGGTGATAACAGAAACTCTTCGGAATACGGCAGAAGTCCAAAAGGTATATAATAAAGGGAAAAACTGGACTTATGTCACTTTTGCTAAAACAGATATAGGATATGAATTTATGGGCGTTTTTAAAATGGTGAGCATGGCAGGAAATACCATAACTTTCGAAAGAAAGTTCACGAAATTCCCATACCCGTAATACGGATTAAATAATATAAGAGGATCAACTATGACGCAATTCAAACAAACGCTACTCACGGCAATCCTCGTGCTAGCCACTACATTCACCCTTTCCTGTTCCAGCGGTGATGACAACGATAATGGTGGCAATTCTGTTGCCGTTTCCTCGTCAAGTAGCAAACCAATTAGTTCCTCGTCTATCCTAGATGTTGAAAAATCGTCTTCAAGCCAAAACGCAGATGTATCTTCATCAAGTGCTGGGTATAGCAGCAATTCTAGTTCAAGCAAAAATACCGATAGTTCTTCGTCTAGCCTAAATGTTGAAAAATCGTCTTCAAGCATAAACGCTAATGTATCTTCGTCTAGCATAGAACCAGGCGAAGGCTTGATGTATTGGGGATTCCTTGCGAACAATGACCCCGCAATCATCGTTGAATGGTTTGATTGGCATATAAATGAAGGTCTCATAAAATCAAGTTCAATAGCAGGTACTGTGGAAGAGATACAATTCCCTGCGGGGTCAGGGCATCTAACTTTGCTTATTCCGCAAAGTGCTGGCGTACCTACGAGAATTGACGATGCGATTGGCAACAATGTAAAAGAAACAGCATTTGTTCCCGTGAGCAATATTACTATCAAAGGAACGCCATATTATTTGTTCATAGGTAATAATCAATTATTGAATACAGGCACTGGCATCCTTATGCTTACGATAAAATGGTGATATGTTATAGTAAAAAATGCCATAAATATACTATATGGCAACGACATCGGCATTTACAAATATTCCCACGGGATTAAAGCAAAATAATAATCATCCTTTAGATGGTAGAACTCATTATAAATATCTCCTTATAGTGCCTATTGCGCAACAAGCACGTTAGTAAATATAGAAAGATTCGGATAATTCTGGTTCAGACAAATAGGTATATGCATTTTTACTCACCCTGCTATTTTCACTTCGTGAGCAGGGTTCGCCCTTCGGGCTGTCCTACGGACATTAAAAAATCTCTATTTATGCCTTTACAGGCACGAGATTTTTTTCTACATTACCCACAATAAACGAGGATAATATGGCTTATTTAAACAAAGTAATGCTTATGGGTAATCTGGGCAAAGACGCTGAGGTTCGTATAACCCAAACCAACAAGAAAAGGGTTTCTTTTTCCCTTGCCACCACACGAAGGTTTCGCAATCCAAATACCGGCGAAATGCAAGACGACACAGCTTGGCACAATGTTGTGGCTTGGGACAGGCTTGCAGAGCGTATAGAGAAATTGGGCATAAAAAAAGGAACCCCGCTTTTTGTTGAAGGCAGAGTTTCTTACCGCCAATGGAACGACCCTCAAACAGGGCAAAAACACAATGTAACAGAAATTTTAATGGATAATTTTGAGTTTTTAGCTCCTAGGCTTGGCTATGCAAGCGAAGGAGAGCGTCATAACTTTGATATGAACAGCGATTTGGGGGCAAGCAGCTTGCCACCACCGCCAACAAGTGAACCAGACAGCGAACTGCCGTTCTAAAATAGTATATATTATGGCAAATAACTTATTTAGTATAGACCTTGTTCAAGTGGCAATTCTTTGGAGCATTGCTGCTTTAAGCGTTATATGTTCCATAAATGCCAACGGTTTTTTTAGGCAGTTGGTTTCGTGGCTCATAGTCATTGCGCTAATTGTGGCTGCTTCGTTTTTTTCTTACCTTAAACTTGAATCCATTAGGCAAGAAATTGGCTTTAAGGAGTTTGCTCAAGATACAACCGGGGCAAATAGAGATACAACTCCAGTAAATACCGTAGATGAATTTGCAACCGCGAATTATATTTTCGCAGAAAAGCAGCTTATGGAAAGCATAGCGGCAGTTTCAGATTCCATTCTCTCTTTTCCAAAATGGCAAGAGATAAACTCGCAGGGCATTGAAAAACGGGAATATTATGAGAGCAAGGCTCTTTTTTTGAGAAATAACAGTATGAATTTTTATAGGCAAATCAGAAAACTCTCGCCCCCAAGCGAAAAAAAGCAGTCTTACGATTTATTGCTTGCGGCTGCGGATAATTTGCGGCTTGCAGGTTATGAAATTCATCGTCAATTTGGGTTAGAAGCAGATACTTTAGGAGAAAGCGTTAACAAGGCTCGCGAAAGCGCAAGTCTTGCAAAATTGGTAGTTTCTACCATAACAAGCAAGGAGGGATTATGAAGAGTGTTGCAATAGCAGGCGCCACAGGCGCAGTTGGGCAAGAATTGCTATCCATTTTGGCAGAGCGTAATTTTCCGCTCAAATCTTTGAGACTATTGGCATCGTCAAGAAGCGCAGGCAAAAAAATAAAATTCAAAGACGAAGAAATAACAGTGCAAGAATTAAAACACGATTCTTTTGAGGGAATAGATTTGGTTCTGTCTTCGGCAGGTGGCTCTATATCAAAGGAATATATGCCCTCTGCGGTTAAGGCAGGGGCTGTGGTTGTGGATAACACATCTTATTTCAGAATGAACCCAGAAGTTCCTCTTGTGATTCCAGAAATAAATCCTCAAGAGATAAAAAAACACAAGGGCATTATAGCTAACCCCAACTGCAGCACAATAATAATGTTGCTACCGCTATTCCCTCTATACAAGGCTTTTGGCATTGAGCGGGTTCAGGCTTGCACATACCAAGCCGCGAGCGGAGCTGGTGCTATGGCTATGGAAGAACTTAGGTTAGAGAGCGTTGCCCTTGCAGAAGGAAAGCCCTTTAAGCGAACCGTTATACCTTACCAATATGCTTTTAATCTGTTCCCACACAATTCCCCTTACAACGATGGCAGCCCAGAGAAAACCTCTGTTCACGCACCAAATGGCTATTGCGAAGAGGAATGGAAAATGATTGCCGAAACTCACAAAATTTTTGGAGACGATAATTTGCGAGTAAATGCCTCTTGTGTGAGAGTTCCTGTTTTAAGAGCACATTCAGAGGCTTTGAACGTAAGGCTTTCCAAAAAAACAAATGTAGCAGAAATTTACGATGTTTTGCGGAATGCTCCGGGGGTTGAAATTTTAGAAGAACCCTCTAAAAATCGTTGGCCCATGCCAATAGACGCAAGCGGCAAAGACCCTGTGCTGGTTGGCAGAGTTCGCGTTGACCAATCTCAAGACAATGCTTTTGATATATGGGTTGTGGGCGACCAAATTCGCAAAGGCGCAGCCTTAAACGCAGTGCAAATAGCGGAACTTCTTTGAGGTATATATGCTTTTTTCAATAGTTCTAGGGTTAGCTCTGTTTGCAATTTCTTGTTATCTTGTACTTTTGTTTTTTCAAGTGCAAAAGATTGAAAAAGTAATAACAGATTCAATTCAAATGGTAGAGATTCACTTGCTCAATAAATATGGGCACAACCCAAACCGGCAGGTGAAGCAAGTAAATGTGAAAAAGGCGCTAAGGGAAGTGGAGGAGGAAAATGCCTGATTTAGGTAAAATTCCGCGCCCCAATTGGATAGAAATAGATTTAGACCATTTACAAAGCAATATTGCCTATGCCAGAAGTTTACTACCTGCCGGCACAAAATTGTTACTCCCTGTTAAAGCCGATGCTTACGGGCACGGTTCGCTTGCTGTTTCTTTTGCGGCTATGGCTGCCGGAATTGATTTTTTAGGCGTTGCTCATTTATTTGAAGGAATTGCCCTGCGAGAAAACGGAGTGAGTGCGAGAGTTTTAATTTTAGGTCCCTGTTTGGAAAGTGATTTTCCATTTTTAATAAAACACAACTTAACTCCATCAATCCAAAATTTTGAAACCGCAAAAGCCCTTAACTCTGAACTTTCAACTCAAAACTCAAAACTCAAAATCCACATTCAAATAGATACTGGAATGCATCGTTTTGGAATAAAATACGATAATTTTGATGAGGTGAAAAAGATTTGCGAGTTGCCAAATTTAGAAGTAGAGGGAATGTATTCCCATTTGGCCACCGCAGATATACCAGAACATCCTGCTTTTAAAATACAATTAGATAGATTTGAACAACTTGTTAAAAATTTGGAAAGTGCAGACGTGCGGCCAACTATATGCCACATAGCAAATTCACCTGCAACATTTTTATATGCAAACAAAACTCACTACGATATGGTTCGCCCCGGCCTTGCTCTTTATGGCTACGACCCGCTTTGTGAAATTCCGTCTAGATTTCCAATAAAACCCATTTTGAGGTTGCGTTCAACTGTGCGTGCCTTGAGGCGTGTTGAGGCAGGGGAGGGTATTTCTTACGGGCATTTTTTCAAAGCGGAAAAAAATATGTTGGTGGCAACAGTTGCCATTGGCTACGGAGACGGTTATTTGCGTGGCGAGCCAAATAAGGGCGTGGTTTTTATAAACGGCAAAGCCTGCCCAATTTTAGGGCGAGTGTGCATGGATGCTTGTATGGTGGATGCAAGCTTGGTTCCAGATGTGAAAATAGGTGACATAGCGGAGTGCATAAACGGAGAATTTTCTGAGCAAATATCGGTAGAAGCATTTGCTGCCGAGCATAAAACAATTCCTTACGAAATAACAACCCGTATGGCACGCAGGCTTTACCGCCTTTACCGCTACAAAGGAAAAACCTGCGGCTGGCACGAGCTTAATTCAAAACACTTCCTGAGCCAGCGTTAGTTTAGTTCCCTGTTTTTCGGCTAGTTCAGGTAAATTTTTCAAAAGTTCTATGCTTTTTTCTGTTAGTTCAAATAGCAAAACTGCGCGGCCACTTTTTCGGGCTGTTTCAAGGGCTTTTGTCACTTGAGCTTCGGTTTCAGCATCTAGATAGTCTTTGCGAAATCTTATGTTTTTTTTGGCACATTCACTTTGCGATAAACTTGCGCTATTTCTTTTGGTTAAATCCCAAAACCATAATTTTTTATCTCTCAGCACGTTTCCAAAATTTTCAACAGAAGCACTGTGAGTTAAAAAATCTTCTCCGTTAAAAGCAGCAAAACCGTTTGCATTGTTAAACTTTTTTAGTGTTTCGTCTAATTTTAAGGCTAGCTCTTTTTCGGTTATACCAATTTTAATTTCGTTGTTTTTTTCTTGGCTGTATGCAAAAATACTGCTCTCCATAGGTATCCAAGGAATTATATTAGTATTTAATTTTTTTCCAATTTCCAAAAGTTCTGGTCTAGAAGAAAGGATTAACAGATTATATGTGAAATTCAGTTTTCCCAAAAGTTCCGGTTTGTTTTTTAGCCATTTATCCTTTGGATTTACCGCCAAAACGACTGCAAGTTTTGAGGAGTTTGGCAGCCATAGCGAATCTATTACGCGTATTTCGGTTAATGGGTAAACTCCCTGTTCGCCTTCGTATTTCAAAAGTACACGGTTGTATTTTATTTCTCTCATCCAGTGGACTTTTCCCCTGCACCTTTGAATTTCTTTAGAAGCACGCAGCATATAATTTGGAATTGACATTCCGTTTGGAACAAACCATATTTCGGTAGCGGTAAGCGTATCGTTTTTTTGTTTTTGCGTGTATTCTTTATGAACGTTGAGAATACTTTTGAGATTTTTATTCAAAAGCAACACATCACTTATGCTCGCTTCTTGTTCAAATTCTTGGCTAATCTCTTCTTGTTTGGGGCTATTTTTGCCTAGTTCCAATCCAATGCAAATTAAAACGAGGGATAGGAATACAACCCCGCCAATGAGAATTTTCAATGGAATTTTGAACAACATATTTAGAATTTAGTTCTAATATCTGTAATTCTCTGCCTTGTATGGTCCATCAACGCTAACGCCAATGTATTTTGCTTGTTCTTTGGTTAACTTGGTTAGTTCAACGCCAAGTTTTTTCAAATGCAAGCGAGCTACTTTTTCGTCTAAGATTTTTGGCAGGGTATAAACTAGACCCTTTTGGTATGTTATGCCGCTAACAGTTTTTTTGCCTTGGGCATTTAACCACAAATCTATTTGAGCAATTGTCTGGTTGGTGAAACTTGCGCTCATAACAAAACTTGGATGCCCGGTTGCGCAACCCAAATTTAGCAAGCGACCTTCTGCCAAAACCAAAACGCTATGACCATCTTGGAAAATCCATTCGTCGTATTGAGGTTTTATGTTCCTCTTTCTAATGCCTTTGATTTTCTTTAAACCTGCCATATCTATTTCGTTGTCAAAGTGACCTATGTTTCCAACAACGGCACGGTGCTTCATTTTTTCCATATGCGAAGCGAGGATTATGTTTGTGTTGCCTGTGGTGGTAACAAACAAATCTCCAATTCCAACAACGCTTTCCAAACAACGAACCTCGTAGCCCTCCATGCTGGCTTGAAGCGCGCAAATAGGATCTATTTCTGTGATGATAACTCTTGCGCCTTGACCGCGCAAACTTTGGGCACAACCTTTGCCAACTTCACCATAGCCACAAACAACAGCAACTTTGCCTGCAATCATAACATCGGTAGCACGGTTAAAACCGTCTATCAAAGAATGGCGGCAACCATACAAGTTATCGAATTTGGATTTTGTAACTGAGTCGTTTACATTTATGGCAGGGAAGGGGAGTTCCTTCTTTTTAGACATTTCGTAAAGCCTATGAACACCGGTGGTTGTTTCTTCTGAAATGCCTTTTACTTCTCTGCGAATGCGGCTCCAGTGCTTTGGGTCTTTGGCGAATTCTTTTTTGCATAGTGCAAGGAATACGCCCCATTCTTCACTATCATTTTTTGGGTTGAATGATGGAATTTTGCCAGCATCTTCAAATTGCGAACCGCGAACTATGAGCATTGTGGCATCGCCGCCATCGTCTAAAATTAGGTTTGGGAATTTGCCGTTTGGAAATTCCATAGCACGTTTTGTGCAATTCCAGTATTCTTCCAAGGTTTCGCCTTTCCAAGCAAAAACGCTAACACCTTTTGGATTTTTTGGAGCACCGTTTTTGCCAACAACAACGGCAGCAGCAGCGTGGTCTTGAGTGCTGAATATATTGCAACTCACCCATTGCACTTCTGCGCCAAGCTCAACTAGCGTTTCTATTAAAACCGCTGTTTGAATGGTCATGTGCAGGCTACCCATTATGCGAGCACCTTTTAATGGATATTTGCCTTTGTATTCTTTGCGTAGAGCCATTAAGCCCGGCATTTCTACTTCTGCGAGTTCAATTTCTTTGCGCCCCCAGTCGGCTAAAGAGATATCCGAGATTCTGTATTGCAAGCTCATATTAATTTCCTGTTAAAGCTATCAAGAGAACTGTTGCTATAAAAATAACAGAGA
>JAITFN010000013.1 GCA_031281345.1 Candidatus Fibrimonadaceae bacterium | reverse complement strand
CCCCCCTTGAATGGAGATTTTTTTAACAAAAATCACCATTCGTCCCCCCGTTTTTTCCGCTCGGAGAGCTAACGGGGGGAACGCCACAGCGAAATTCAGAGTTAATTAGTGGCTATTATAATAGAAAGTCTGAACCGAATGAATCTCATTTTGCATACAGTTGTTGGCAAAATATGCGATTTTCAGCTTTTTTTAGCATATTTCTAGTATTTATAGCTATATTTATATGGTAAAACCTAAGTGAGGAATTTATGACGGATAAGAAATTAAAAGATTTGAACAAGGAAACCGAGCAATTGCTGAAAGAAATTGTCGCTATGCAAAAGGAAAATGCTAGGCAAATTGGCGGCATTAGCAAAAGCAATGGAGAATTTGCAGAAGAATTCTTTTACAATTCTCTGAAAGAAACTATGACCTTCGCGGGTATTCGTTTTGATGTTATAAGCGACAAATTTGGTGGTACAAGAATATTGCCAGATAAAACAGAGATAGAAGCTCAGTTTGATATTGTTCTGCACAATGGCAAGTCCCTTGCTCTTATAGAAGCTAAATACAAAGCGAATTTAAAAGACGTTAAAGAAATGGTAGAAAAGAAAGTCCCGAATTTCAGGCTTCTATACCCTGAATACGCAAAACACAAACTATATCTAGGTATTGGCTCTTTGGTTCTCAAAGACAGGGTTGTCCAAGAGGCCAAAAAGCTCGGCATAGGTTTGATGAAGCAACGCGGTGATGCTGTTGAGTATAAAACCGACTGGGTTAGGGTGTATTGACTATCTTTCAATAATCTGAGATGTTACTTAAACAAATATTAATTTTTATTTAACTGAATTATTTGAATCTTAATTATAGATGAATGGTCAAAGCATCTTCTTCACAGTTATTTAACTTTTTACTAATTAGTTTTTAACTACTAGATTCTAAATTGATTTACCGAGAATAAAGTATGAAATTTTTCCACTCCTTAACTTTTAGAATAATTATGCTCTCAATAACAGGAGTTTTGGTTACAACGATTGCACTCATTACTTCTGTGGTTCTTTCTCAAAACAAAACAGAAGAAATACTTTTGCAAAATAAAATTAAAATCCAACTAGAAGGCGTTTCCATTCCAAAGGAAGAAATGGAAAGACTGAGTCAGGAAACACACGATTCATTGTATGATTCTGTGGTCACCTTGAAAAGACAGGTTTATATTACGGGAATGGTGACATTTGTTTTAGTACTGATTGTTTCTTTAATTTTTTCTGAAAACTTAACGAAAAGCATTAAACATTCGATTGTTTTGTTTGACAAAATATCCAAAGGCGATATGACAAATAGGCTTGAAA
This sequence comes from Candidatus Fibrimonadaceae bacterium, assembly GCA_031281345.1. Lineage (GTDB taxonomy): Bacteria > Fibrobacterota > Fibrobacteria > Fibrobacterales > Fibrobacteraceae > Fibrimonas. The sequence goes on along the minus strand of JAITFN010000013.1, from coordinate 10,225 downwards.
TGACAAAAGGCGATCTGGGCAGAATGGCAAGGCATTTCAATAGATTGATGGATAATATGCATGAATTCATTAAAAAAGTGTCATACGATACTTTAAACCTTAACTCAGTATCCGAAGAACTTTTTTCCGTGAGCGGTCAAGTCGAAGATGTTTCAGACAAAATAGTAATGCGAAGCAATATGATAGCAAGCACTACAGAACAGATGGTCGTAATAGTAAACGTAATAGCAAGTACTATAGAGCGAATGAGTACGAATATGAATAATATCGCTGTCACTATGAAAGAAATGAACTTGGCTATTAATAAAATAACTAACAATGTTGATGAAATTCATAAAATTACAGTAGGTGCTAAAACCAAAGTGACAAATTCAACAGTCGTTATGAATAATCTTGGCACGGCTGCGAAAGAAATTGGGGACGTGACGGAAATGATAAAGAGGATAGCAGAAAAAACCAATATCTTGGCTCTTAATGCTACCATAGAAGCTGCGTATGCCGGAGATGCTGGCAAAGGCTTTGCGGTTGTGGCTGCTGAGATCAAAGAGCTTGCAAACCAGAGTGCCAATAGCGCAAACTATATTACCCAGCGCATAGAAAGCATTCAAGATGGTACTGACAATGCGGTTAATGTAATTCATGATGTTTCCGACATAATAGTTAAAATAGGCAACTCAGTTGAATCAATAACTGGGTCTGCCAATAAAAAAACTGCGAGTAGTGCAATAACCAGTAGTGTTGAACAAACCAATGAAATGGTCAGACACGTATCTGAAACTATAAACGAGATAGCAGAACATTCCAGAGAAGTTAGCCGTAACGTAAACGAAGTTGCAAGAGGAATCGTCAATGTTAATAACGGTGTTTCGAATATGAACCAAATCGCAGAAGAAATTAAGAAAGGTTCAACGAAAGTCCACCAAAAATCCAAGGATTTAGAGAATATAGCCACAGAATTTGAAGAAATGTTTAAAGGTTATAAAATATGAGGTAACCAATGAAGAACATCAAAATAGGTCCAAAACTAATGGTCTCTTTCCTATTTCTTGCCGCAATTACGGCTGCTATGGGAATATACTTGATTGGGAGTTTAAATACTCTTGATGAGGAAACTCATTTTCTATACGAAAAAGGAACGATTCCTTTGGGAATGCTTGTGAAAACTGCCGAGCAAGTGCAGGAATTGCGCATAGATATTCGACGTTGGCAACTTGCGAGAACGGATGAAAGCCGCCTTGCTCTTGTTAAAGCTATGGACGAAACTCATATAGCTGTAAAAGATCTTATAAACAGGCAAAAGGAATTGGTACTAAGAGAAACTGGAAAGAAGTTTCTTAATGACTTAGAGATGGCTGTTGACAAGTATGTGACCGAAGTACATAATTATGTAAGAACGGCAAAAATTGACTCAGTTACTGGACTAAATATAGGAGATCTTTCACCTACTGTATTGAGTACAGCAGGCGCAATGTCAAAAGCCCTTGATGCTGCAATAGAGGTAAGAATAAAAACAGCAGAAGAAGTTTCAAATCGCACCAACGAGCGGACTAACAATGATAAAAAAATAGCGGTTATGTTTTTAGCTGCTGTTTTGGTTATCTCTATAAGTTTGGGTTTATTCCTCACGTTTTCCATAACACGTCCCTTGGCTTCGGTGGTAAATGCTCTCTCCAAAATAGAGAAAGGCGATATAACCATCCGTACAAATTTGGAACGCAGAGATGAGTTAGGTATTCTCTCCAAAGCACTAGACAGCCTTTCTGCAAAACTGCAAACCATATTTATAAACCTCCGACAAAACTCGGATACCCTTGCTGGTTCGGCAGAGGAACTTTCCAGCATAGGCAGGCAGGTGACCAATGCTACCGAACAAGTGAACGTAAGCATAAACGCAATGGCAAAAGGCGCAGAGGAAGCCTCCGCTAATGCCGATGATGTAGCTGGCACAGCGGAGCAAATGTCCACGAACATAAACATGATTGCTACGGCAATGGAAGAATTGAGCTCAAGCATAAGGCAGGTATTTGATAATGCTGGTGGTGCCCAACAGGTAACCAGTACAGCGACAGTCAAATCTCACGAGGCAACCGAAACCATGAACAGGCTCGGTGTTTCCGCTAAGGAGATAGGGCAAGTGACCGATGTAATCAAAAAGATAGCAGACAAAACAAATTTATTGGCTCTGAATGCGACTATAGAAGCTGCTTCTGCCGGAGAAGCAGGGAAGGGTTTTGCTGTTGTAGCGGGTGAAATCAAGGAACTCGCGAACCAAAGCGCTACGAGCGCAAATGACATAGCCAAGCGCATAGATGGTATCCAAATAGGTGCAGGCGAAGCCATGACGGTGATAAAAAGCATTACGGATATTATTGAGCAAATCAATGCTAATACCTCGTCTGTGATGTCCATCGCCGAGCAGCAAACAAAGGCAAGCAACGAGGTAGCGAACAATGTGGCGCAAGCGAACATAGGTGCCAAGCGCGTTGCAAGCGCCATAAGCGGGGTAGCAAAGGGCAGCAAAGAAATGGCCCTCAACGCTGGAGAGGTAGCTAAGAATTCAATTAGTGCCCAAAGCACAGCACAAATCAATCAAGGCGCAGACGAACTTGCCAAGCTAGCAAGCGACTTGAAAAACATTCTAAATCAGTTCAAGTTATAGCGACTCTCATTTCCATATTTTAACTATGCTAAACCAGACTGAAATAGAAATATTCAACCGAATTTTATATGAACAGCAAATTATGCCAGTTTATCAACCTATTGTATCACTTACAGATGGAAAAATTTTTGGTTACGAAGCACTTAGCAGAGTTTTAGAGGAAAACACCTCTGATAAGGTTCTTGATTTAAGCATTGAGCATATTTTTATAATAGCAGAAAAAATGAATAAATTGTGGGAGTTTGAAACATTGTGCCGAAGAAAGGCATTGGAAAATGCAAAGCATATTCTTGTTGATGTAGAAAAAAAACTTTTTCTAAACGTAAATCCCAACGTTATTAACGATGTTCAATTCAAAGATGGATTTACAAAAAGACACTTGGTGCATGAATACGGACAGGATTTGAATTTTAACAATATTGTATTTGAAATTACTGAGCGTAGTGTAATAGTAGATAAAAAAGCATTTTTAGATTCCATTGAGCATTACAGAAAACAAAATTACGGAATCGCCATAGATGATGTTGGGTCGGGTTATTCGGGATTAAATGTTATAAACGACATAAAGCCGGATATAATAAAACTGGATATGAATCTCATTAGAAACATAGACAAAGACGAGACCAAACAATTTTTATGCAAAGCTATGATTGGTTTTGGCAAGAATGCCGAAATTAAAATAATTGCAGAGGGAATTGAAACGGAAGAAGAATTGCAGATGCTCATTAAATTAGGAGTTGACTTTGGGCAAGGATATTTTTTGGGCATTCCACGTAAATCATTTGAAGATATTGCTCCTGAAAAAATCAGCATGATAGAAAAATATCATTCCAAAAAGTATGTTGAAAAATTTAAAAACTCCATTTATCCCTCTATAGGATACTTGTCTAGAAAAGGATATTGCCTATCTCCAAATGAAAAATCCGAAGACGTTTATGAAATGCTCAGGCTTAACCCCACCATTACCGAATTCACTATTGTGGAACATGAAGTGGCAGTAGGTTTTATGACAAGGTTTACCCTAAATGAAATATTCAGCGGCAGATACGGCTACAGCCTTTATTCCAAGAAAAAGATTTTGGAATTGGCAAATAATAATTTTTTAAAAGTCAACCATAATATGTCCATTGACTATGTATCGCGCATTGCTATGCAAAGACCCTTTGAGAGATTATACAATCCTATTGTAGTTGAACAAGAAGGGAAATATCTGGGCATCGTAACAATAAAAGATTTGCTCGATTCTATTACAAGGATAGAAATAGATATGGCTATACACTCCAACCCTTTGACAGGATTGCCAGGCAATATTTTAATTGAGAAAGAAATAACCAACCGTATCTTTGGAAGCAATCCATATTGCATTACATATTACGATTTGGATAATTTCAAAGCCTATAACGATGCTTATGGGTTTCAAAATGGAGATATAATGCTTGCGCTTGTAGCAGACATTTTGAAATCGCGGGCTACAAAGAATGAATTTGTGGGGCATATAGGCGGCGATGATTTTATAGTGATATGTGATTACAACGAAGGAGAGGAATTTTGCCAAGCGGTGATAAATGAATTTTCCTCAAAAATCAAATCATTATACCGTGAGGAAGATGTTAAAAATGGTTATATAATGTCAAAGAACAGGCATGGCGTACCTGAAAATTTTCCGCTTGCAAGTTTGTCTATAGCTGGAGTTTCCAATAGAACAAAAAACTATAAAAGAATTGAAGATTTTTCAATAGACATTACCAAAGTAAAAAAGAATTGCAAAAAACAAAAGGGAAATTATTTTGAGATATTGTAATCTGCTCACCCCTTTTCAATAGCCACTTTATGCACATCGCCCTCTACTTGCTCAATGGAAAGAATTTTGCAACCCTCCCCTTCGCAAGAGCGCGGAACATTTTTCAGCGGCTCGCCTGCACGCAAAAAAACCTCCAAAACATCGCCTTTTGAAAGGCTGTGCAAAGCTACCTTTGTTTTCACAAAAGTCATAGGGCAGGTTTCGCCTGTTATGTCTAACTGATTCATTAAACCCTGAACTTCTCTATAACTACTCTCAAGCTATCCGCAGTTTTTGACAAATCGTTTGCCGAAGTGTTTACCTGCAAGGCTCCCTGATTGGATTCTTCTGCTACCTTGCTTGCAACTGACATATTCTCTTTTATATTGTCGGTTCCTTTTACCGCTTCACTTGCATTTGCGGCAATATCACGGCTGCCTTTGGCTACCTCGCCTATAGCAGTAGCAACTCGCTTTGCTCCCTCGCTTGCCTGCGTCACATTGCTCGCTATTTCGTTGGTGCCTCTAGCTACCTCGCCTATGGCAGAAGCCACTCGCCCTGCACCCGTGCTTGCCTGCGTCACATTGTTTGATATTTCGTTGCTCGCCTTGGTTTGCTGTTCAACGTGCCCTGCTATTGCCTCAACGCTTTGGTTTATTTTAGTGATTGTGTTGCTCACATCGTGTATAACTTCCACTGCCGCAATGGTTTCGCTTTGAACTCCCTCTATGCGGTTAGCTATATCGTCTGCGCTTAGAGCACTCTGATTTGCTAGTTCTTTTATTTCACTAGCAACCACAGCAAAACCTTTGCCGGCTTCGCCAGCACCAGCTGCTTGGATAGTGGCGTTTAGAGCCAAAAGATTGGTTTTGTTTGCAATTTTTTTAATAACATTGGTGACCTGCCCAATTTCTTTGGCGGCTACGCCAAGTTTGTTCATTGCATTTGTTGCCCCTTCGGATTTTACGGTTGCATCTTTTGCTATGCTTCGTGCATCAAGAGCATTGTCTGAAATTTGCCTTATGCTCATGCTCATTTCTTCAATTGCAGCGGCTATTGTGTTCATATTGGTGGACATTTGCTCTGCTGCACCAGCTACTTCGCTTGCGTTGAGGCTAGCTTGTTTAGCACTGTTTGCCATTGCGTTGATATTCACGGCCATTTGCTCTGTAGTGCTGGCTACTTCGCTTGCATTAACGCTTGCCTGTTCTGCTCCGCTTGCCATTGCTTTTACGTTTGTTGCCACTTGCTCTGCAGTGCTTACGGCGTTGGTAACTTGCTTCACCGTTTCTTTGGAAGTGTTCGAAAGATGGTTTGAAACCGAAGAAAGTTTTTCTGCCGCCGCTGCTAAATCGCTCACGGTTGTTTTGGTTTCTTTAATTGGATGCTGAATGGTATCCATCAGTTTATTGAAATAACTCACCAAAGTGCCTATTTCGTCTTTGGAACGAGTATCTATTCTTTTGGTTAAATCGCCTTCACCTTCAGAGATATTTTTAAGGCTATTCACTATTCTGTTTATAGGTTTAATCACAACTATCTTTATGTTCATTATATTTACTAATATAATCAGCATTAAAAGACCAAATCCAATAACTATACTTATGCCAGTTTGAACATTGCTCTTGTCTTTTATCATTTGTTTAATGGAATCCATACCTATGCCTATAAACAAAATGCCTATTGCATTTTTTGTTCCTTGCTCAAAAATTGGTTTGTAGAAGGTTATATAGTCTTTGCCAATAATAGAGGCTTCACCCAAATATTCCTGACCGCTTTGGATAGCTGAATACGCAGCGCTTTTTGAATCTAGCAAAGTGCCTATCGCACGTTTCCCATCTTGGAGGGTGATGCTTGTCGCTATGCGGCGAAAATCATTATTTTCCTTTGCAAAAATAGTAGCCACTATGTTCAATCCAGAAGATATGGTATCCACTATGTCATTTAGCTCTTCTTTTTTTAAACTAAGGTTTCCATATTTCTGCATAACCGAGCGCTCAAAAGTGAGCATATCGCCTTTGAGTTTGTTTTCACCCATTGCAATAGCGGTGTGCAATGCCAGTTGTTGCTTGGAATAGAGGCTCAAATATCCAAGCAGCAAAAGCGCAAGAAGAAGAATAAAGGTAGAAATCCCTATTGTTTTTAAAAACAATCCTCTCCCCTCTTTTTTAGTATTAACAGTTGCCATATTTTACCTTTTTAGAACTGCCAATTCAACCGCAAACCAACTTCTGCCCTTATATCCGAACCTAGCTGTGCTTTATCCTCTGCGGTGTCAAATGTAAACTCCCCAAAGAGAGTTAGTTGCAAATCCTTTGTAAACTGCCTAGAACCCTGAAGAGAGAGCGTAAATTCTTCCACGCCATCTTCCATGCTGCCTTTAAAGCTATCGCCAATGCCTTTTGTTATTGCAGCTACGGTGACCGGATCTAGATTTTTGCTGGTACTTGAAATATTCATTTTTTCAACGCTATTTGTGCCACGATGCCGCCAAGTGAAGCCACCACCCATAGACCAGTTGTTATTTATCTCATATAATGTTTTTAAGCCCGCTACATAATCCCAAATACCTTTGGTATCCACATTGAAGTCGTTTGGCAAGCCTTTAACATAATCCTTTGCTATTTCGCCCGATGTAGCTTGCGCATTTTGCTCTATTTGCACCAGAATCTCCGCATCACCATCTAAAGCGGTTTTAGCAGCGTTTTGTATTTCCTTATAATTTTCCGCACTACTGCAATAGGCTGGATTAATTTGATAGGCTTGACATACTCTTTCTATATATTGCCCTAAAACAACGTTATAAACTGATTTACGCACTGTTTCTAATACGCTTCCCTTGACAATATCCTGAATCACAGTGTCCGCACTTTTGTCAATTTTTATTTGGTTGTTATTGTTTCCAAATGTCTTTTGGACTTCGCCAAAGGCAGCTACGGTAACTCTGTCAAATGTTTTGCCCACCACGGTTCCAAGCCATACACCCCAGCGTCCGTTTGCGTAATTGTCGTATTTAAAAGATAAGGGCATAGAATCTCTGATATCTTTGAGCGGTGATGTAGATGCAATCAAGTTCGCTTTCATTTTGGAAATGCCGCCGAGCCAAGCATCCATATAAAGGTCCCAAACCACAGTTTCTACCGGTTGATTTATAGCGCGGTAACCTATGCCTAAGCGAGCATTGTGAGGACCAGAACGCTCTATGCTGAAATCGTGGGTATAGCCGAATGCTCCACGAAGGGAGAACCTATCGGTTAGACCAAAACCAAAATCTTCGTATCCACGCAAAATGTATTCATTTTGATATTCCCAGTCTTTGGCTTTCATGGCAAGATTAGCATCGCTTTGCTTATACATAAAGCTAAAGCCTGTTTTTGAATAAAAACCAAATTGTGCTGGAGCATAAAGAGGGTTTTCCACATTGGCAGCAAAAGTCGCTGTTGCGAGTATGGCAATAGCTACGAGGGATTTTAGAGCCTTTTTCATTTTAATTCTCCGTTAGAGTGTTAGGGGGAATATAGAAAAGTGTTAAACATTTCCGCCAGTGGTTCCATGGTTTTTGGGCTAAAATCAAACTTAATCCCAGCAGTTTTGAATAATTCCGGCAAAGGTTTTGAAGAACCCAAACTCTCCGCTTTAATCAAGTCTTGAACAGCGAGGTCTTTGTTCTTTTTTGCGTTTGCGTAAATTTGCAAAGCTCCTAGCTCTGCAATTCCGTATTCCACATAATAAAATGGAACCTCAAAAAGATGCAACTGCTTTTGCCATAAATAGGCACGGGCATCTTCCAAGCCGCTCCAGTCCACCCCGCTGTCAAAGCGGTTTTGCAGGGAAAGCCAAATCTCTTTCCGGTCCTTTGCGGTGTGTTTGGGGAATTTGTAAAGCTCATGCTGAAAAGCGTCTATAATGGCAACCCAGGGGAAAAGCGAGATTATATCTTGGAGGGCTTCTATGCGGCTACGGCGAAAATCCTCTTCATTGTAAAAATCAGATAAATCTTCGGCTCCCAAAAGTTCCATGCTCATGCTTGCAACTTCCCCAAATTCGGAGGGAATATCTCTGAACGCAAAAAGCTCTTGCTTTGCCATTGCAAACTGATGAAAGGCGTGACCGCTTTCGTGCAAAAGAGTGTAAACATCTTGGTTTGTGCCAGCAGCATTCATAAAAATAAATGGAACATTGGAATCATAAAAGGTTATTTGATAGCCACCCGGAGCCTTACCCAAGCGACTGTCTGCATCTATCAAATTTTCCTTTTGCAAAATTTTATACCACTCATTCCACTGCGGATTTAAACGGCTGAATAGATTTCCGCATTTTGAAACCAATTCCGTTCCAGTTTTGAAAGGCTTGAGTGCTGCCCTGCCTTGCGGGTCACAGCTCAAATCCCAAGGGCGCAGTTTTGGGAGCTTCATTTTTTTTGCCCTTTGTTGCAAAATTTCTCTTTGCAAAGGCAAAATTATTTTCTCAATGCTCTCGTGAAAATTTTTGCAATCCTCTGGAGTGTAGTCAAAACGGTGCTTGGCTTTGAAAATGTAATCTATGTAATTTTCGTAACCAGAATTTTTTGCTATTTGAATGCGAAGCGAAAAAAGTTTGTCAAAAGCAGAATCTAAGGCATCTGCATCTTGCAAGCGGCGTTTGGTGAGCAATCGCCAAGCCTCTTCGCGTTCTTCCCTATTTGGAACTTGCAAATATGGAACCATTTGCTGCATGGTTTTTGTTTCGCCCTTGTACTCAACGCTCATTGCTCCTGTGATTTTTTGATATTTTTGAATCTCTAAATTCAGCTGAGTTTCAAGCGGAATATTCTCTTCTCTGAACAATTCCAAATCTGTGCGTACCGCTTTGAACCAATTTCCAAATTCCGGTTCCAAATCATTTAAATTTTTATGCTCAATAAGTTTCTTTTGCAACTTTTCATTTTTTTCGCTAATCACCGGATCTATATTTGAAACAAAAAATTCATAAGCCTCTGCTGCTGGCTTGTTTGTGGTGTCGCAGGTCATTGCAACATAACGGCGCGCGCTCTCTTCTGCTAAAATGGAAGAAAGTTTGCTCCAATCTAAAATCCATTTGCGCAAATCCTGTGCATTTGAAATTTCTCTCTGTTCAAGTTTCTCAAACAGGTTTTTGGTTTCTTCGACAGTGAAGACACGTGACTCATTTTGCATTTGGGTTCTTTTCTCTTAACTTTTTTGCCAAATCGCGCAAATCCAAAATTTTGTGTTCTTCTTTGTGTTGTGTTGCGGAGCGCAATGCGGCTTTGTTCTCTATAGCTATTTTTCTGTAAACTTCGTCTCGGTGAACGGTTATATTTTTCGGTGCTTCTATGCCTATTTTAACAAAGCCTTTGCTATCCATATCGGCTATCAAAATCTTTACATTATCGCCTATCTGTATGCTTTCGCCTATTTTGCGGGAGAGTATTAGCATTAGATTCCCTCCGCGAATATGGGTTCGGTATGAGAATACAGACCATCGTCTAGCATAAGCTGAACTGCTTTGTATTCATTTATGTTGAACATTATGGGCGATGCCAAATTAGCGGTTGATTCTTCGTAGTTTGCATTTAATGTCACAATAACCAATATGCGCAAATCTTCTTTTCTGTGAATGTTCAGAGAATTCATATGCTCTTTCGTGAGCCTGGGTGCATAGTCTGGTCTAAAAAACATCGGATTAACTACTATAAAGCGAATATCGGGATTTTCCTCGTTAACCAGCCATTCTAGCGGTTCAAGAGCTTCGTCTTTCTCCAAACGAAACTTTCGAAGCCCCGGAAA
>JAITFN010000020.1 GCA_031281345.1 Candidatus Fibrimonadaceae bacterium | reverse complement strand
CCTGTGTATGGATTTCCCTCTTTTGCCATTCCTTGCAATGTGGGAAGGGCAATTTCTTTTTTTATTTTGGCAAGCATTTCATCATTCACAAGCGGGGCAGGGGAGTAGGCACCCATTCCGCCTGTGTTTGGACCTTTGTCATCGTCAAAAATTCTTTTGTGGTCTTGGGCAGGTGCGAGCAAAATATAATCTTTGCCATCGCACACAGCAAAAATAGATGCTTCTTCTCCTTCCATAAATTCTTCTATAACAACTGTTTTTCCAGATTCCCCAAATACCGCTTTTTCGCCTAGCATTTCTTCAACTGCATTCAAAGCCTCTTCATCGCTAGTGCAAACAATAGCCCCTTTGCCTGCCGCCAAACCAGATGCTTTCACAACAATGGGAGCGGGGTGTTCTTTGAGATAATTTTTTGCTTTTTGCAGATCTGTGAAAGTTTCGTAAGCGGCTGTTGGAATTTTATGCCGCTTCATAAATTCTTTGCTAAAAGCCTTGCTGCCTTCAAGCTGGGCGGCGGCGGCGGTTGGACCAAAAATTTGCATTCCCTGTTTTTTGAATTCATCAACAACGCCTGCCACAAGCGGAATTTCTGGACCTATAACGGTGAAGTCCGCTTTTTCGTTTTTTGCTATTTCTGCTATGGCTTTGGGATTTGCAACATCAACGGGCAAGCATTTTCCAAGATTTGCCATACCTGGATTCCCAGGGGCGCAAACAAGTTCCGTGCAAAGCGGAGATTTTTTTAAACTAAGCGCAATGGCGTGTTCCCTTCCGCCACTGCCTATCAAAAGAATTTTCATTTTTAGAATGTAGAAAATTTTTAGAATATAGAAAAAGATGCAGCAACCGCAAAAGCACAAGACACGTTAAGGCTTGCTTTTCGTCCTTTCATTTGAATGGATATTTTATGCTCGCACAAAGCGAGAAGTTCTTTTGCTATGCCGAGTTCCTCGTTTCCAACCACAAGCAAAAATTTTTGAGGAAATTTGAAATTATTTATGCTTTCGCCACCCGTTTCCAAAGCTATTATGGAATAATTCTGTTCTTTGTAAAAATTTATGCAGTCAAGCGGACTTTCCCACCTATTGCTCTTTAACCAAGTTTCGCACCCTCTAGCTGCGCTTTTCAGGGCAGGGTGTTCTATGTTTGGCGTGTAGCCAGATAAATTTATTTCCGAAAAACCAAAGCAATCCGCTGTGCGAAAAATGGAACCTACGTTATAGGCAGAGCGCAAATTGTGAACTAAAACAGCATAAGGTTTGGGCTTGCACAAAGGAGTTTCTCTGTCGCCCTCTTCCTTGCCTGCAAGCATATCGCGTTCTGGTCCAAGCCCTGCAACTTGCCGCCAATGCAGATAAAGGTCTAAAATTCTTTTGTGTTGCGTGGAATTTCCTATTAGAATACTAGGCTCAAAATCTTCTCTCAGAGAAACACGCTTGTCGTAGATTTCGGCAGCTTGCTGCCAATCTTTGCCTGTTCGCAAAATATAGTTGCGAAGTAAATCTGCAAGCGATTTAGGAGAAGGCGGCTTCATAGCTTTGTGGAAGATATAAAATTTTTTTCTATTTTTCTACATTTACCCCAAAAATGAAACTATCTCTCATCATAGGACTAGGCAGCTTCATAGGCGGTTTCTCCCGCTACCTGCTATCTTTGCTAATCCAATCAAAAACAACATCACTCTTCCCATTCCATACCTTGATAATAAACCTCACAGGCTGTTTTCTTATCGGAATAGTTTTTGGACTTTTCGATAAAGGGCAAATCTCGCAAGAGTGGAAATTGTTTTTTGCAACGGGTATTCTCGGTGGGTTTACTACCTTCTCCGCATTTTCAATTGAAACATTGACTTTATTTAGAGAAGGATATACAAGCTATGCCTTGGCTTATATTTTCGCCAGCGTTTTTTTAGGGTTGTTGCTAACTTACCTCGCATATTCACTGGTAAAATAAATAGCAATTTCAATCCTCCTCCGTTCTCCAACCTATTTTCTTATCCGCAACCATATCCGCTCTGGCACTTGCTGGCAATTCATAGAGCAGGGTGCAGGTTTTTACACTCTCAAAACCCGCCCTCTTTAAAGCCCTCGCGCAAGATGCCGTTGTTGCCCCCGTTGTGTAAACATCGTCAACGACAACTATTTGCGGAGAAATTTTCAAATTTTGGGCTTTCTTTGCTTCAAATGCTCCTGCAACATTCAAAGAACGGGCACCGCTGCCCAGTGATGTTTGCGAGGGCTTATAAATACGCCTTTTTAGTACATTTGTTTGCAATTTCCCTCCGCAATGGAGCGATAGTTCAAGGGCAGCCTGCTCGCATTGGTTGTAGCCTCTCTCTCGCTTTCGCGCGTTGTGCACAGGCACAGGGACAAAGCTCATGTTTTTTCCCCAGCTCTCCAAAATTTGAAGGGCTTCCCCTTTGCGGCCAACAGAGGAGTTAGCCACCAAATATGAGGCTATTTTTTGCATTCCCTTGTATTTCATAGCCAAAATTAGGCTCCTAGTTAGGGAATTCATAGGGAAAAGGCATACCACATCCTCTTTGCCGGGCCATATAGGGTGCTGTCCGCAAGCAATTAGCTCTTCCTTGCAGTTATGGCAAAGCCAGGGGTCTATTTTTTTGGAGTTCCCGCAAGCTAGGCAGGAGTCGCCAAAAAAGAAAAACGAAATGGATTCTCTTATGTTCATACCTATTAGACGTAACTTTTGGCAAAAAAATCCCAAAAAAGTGAAATTTTTTAAAAATTTTATATATTGCTATTGGTATTAACCCTTAAAATGGCGTTTTTTTTGATTTATTTCATCAATTCCCTTGCGTGAGCCAAAACTGCGGGGGAATTTTCGTCTCCGAGCATTCTGGCTATCTCGGAAATTCGTGCTTTTTCGCTCAGAGGCTCTACGGTTGTGTAGGTGCGTTCCTTTGTTTCTATCTTTTTTACGCAAAATTGACCGCTTGCCTGTGCCGCTACTTGGTGCAGGTGCGTTATTGTAAGTACTTGGTGATATTTGCCAAGTTCCCGCAAGCATTCTCCCACTTTGTGTGCGGTTTCGCCGCTAATTCCGCTGTCCACCTCGTCAAAAACCAAAAGGGGGATTTTGTCTCTTTCTGCCATTGCGCATTTAAATGAGAGCAAAACGCGAGATAGTTCGCCGCCGCTGGCGGCTTGCTTCAAGGGCTTGGAACCCTCGCCCTTGTTTGGGGCTAGCCAAAATTCCCCCTGCTCTGCACCGGAGGCGTTCAAATTTTCCATCTTTGTAAAGCGTGTGGAGAATATGGCGGTTGGCATTGCTAAGGTGTGCAAAACCTCTTCAACCTCTGAGTCTAGTTTTTTTGCACCAGAAATTCTTTTTTTTGAAAGTTCAGCGGCATTTTTCTCAAATTCAAGCCTGAGTTTAGAGGATTTTTTTTGCAATTCGGCTATATCGGAATCTGAATTTTCTAAGCTTTCCAATTCCTGTTTTCTCTTTTCCCGCAAATCTATTAAGCCATTCAAATCTGTGTGGTATTTGCGTTTCAATTTTTGTATTAGGGCAATTCTCGCATTTGCGTTTTCTATTTGCTGTGGGCTGTAATGCTCCGGCTTGCTCGCTTTTTTCAATTCTTGGCTCAAAACTCTGAGGGCTTCTTCTGCTGTTATCGCTACATCTGGTTTGGGGGCATCGCTGCATTTGCCTTCAAATTTTTGCAGTCTATATACAAGTTCGCTCAAACGCTCTAAAATTCCGCCTTCGCTTATCAGCAAATCCAAACATTCATTTGAGATTTTTCTTTTGAACTCAGAACTTGCAGAGCTTTGCACAATGCTTTCACATTCCTCTTCTTCATTTGGTTTTAAGTTTGCGCTTGCTAGTTCTTTCAACTGAAATTGCAAAAAATCTTTTTGCTGTGCAATGGATTCCGCATTTTTTTTGCATTCCTCTATTTTCTTATTCACCTCGTTCCACGCCTCAAAAGATTCCTTACATTTTTGCAAAAGCTCTTCGTTTCCGCAATAGGCATCTATGAATTTTTGCTGGGCTTTAATATCTTTTAACAGAGTTTGTTCGCTTTGGCCGTGCATTTGCACAAGTTTTTCTCCGAGTTCTTGCAAGTCGCGGGTGCTTGAAATAACGCCATTTATGCGGGCTTTGCTCTTGCCGTTTGCAAAAATTTCACGTTGAATTTCAAGTTCACCGTCTTCAAAATCTATTTCTCTCTCTTGCAAAAATTCTTTTGCATCACTTAATTTTTCAATGTTGAAAATCCCTTTTAAAACTGCGCACTCCTCGCCATTTCTAATTTGCTCTGAACTTGCTTTTGCTCCGCACAAAAGTTTTAAGGCACTTAAAAACACGGATTTTCCCGCACCCGTTTCGCCTGTTATAGCCCAAAATCCGTTTGAAAAAGAGATTTCTGCACTTGCTATCAAGGCTAGGTTTTTAATGTATATCTGTTTCAGCATACCAAAGCCTTAGCTTTGCACCTTCAAAAGCTGTGTTGAAATTATAGCTTGCATAAGCGGGTCTGTTTGAAAAAACATTTGGGAATAAAAAAGAAAGAGAGTTTGTATCTAACATTGGATTTCCAAGCCTTAATGTGATAGCAAAAGTGTTTGGTACATACCTGCGCAAATTTCTAGTGACTTGGAGCTTCAAGGTATCGCCTTTCCAAAATACGAGATTTGGGTGTCCATCATTTTTTACAGAAGCTGTATCTACCCTGTATTCTTCGTTAAATACAAACATTGGCACCGGACTCCCAAGTTCGCTTCCTGTGGTATCGCTTGATTTTGGTAAAACCAATTGTGCAAAGACAACTGTTTTGTTAGCTTTTATTTTATCTTTTCCAACTTCAAAAGCAACGTTAAGAGATTCTCTAACTCCAGCATGCAAACATAAATCCCCGCAAGATTCCACCCGTGTTTTTTGTGCAACTCGTAATAAACCGGATATGTCCGAAGTTATGGGCGGAGCAATGCGCAAAACTACATCGTTTGTGATTAGCCTTATGCCTGTGAACAACCTAAGGGTATCGGCTGTAGTGGCTCTAAGTTCCAAAAATTCTTCTGGCAAAGATAAATTGAATGTATCGCGTGTTCCACCAGATATCCAATCAATGCTCACATCTGCGGAATCTGAAAATTCTTTTTGGAGTTTGAGCCAAGTGGTATCGTGTTCGGTTTCTTTTTCCTTTAACCAGTAAAATTTGGCTTTTATATTCTTCTGTTCTTCTGGAATTTTACCTTCATAAAAATTCGCATAAAAAATGCTATCGGTTCTAAGTCTCCAAACAGAATCGAGTTTGTCCACAGCTCTCAAGCCAAAATAAAGCTTATGCTCCACACCGTTCACATTTCCAAGTGCGGCAAAAGTATTAACCATAGAAGCAGAGCTATCGTACCCCAAACCCGAACTATCTTTCATTAACGAAACGTCAATTTCATCATCATATTTGCCATAAGATGTTGCAATACCTTGGTCGTCAAACCATTTTTTAAAGTTTGCAGAATCGTCATCAGAGGAGCACGCTGCAAACAGCGCGCACAAAAGCAGAATTAAAAAAAGGCGAAGCATTGTTTGGGGAATATAGAAATTTTGTATATTACCATTAGGAGTTTGTTATGAAAGAAGCAACCGAAACTGTCGCTACAGCGACAGAAATTAAAAGAGCTATGGGAACGCTGCGACTTGGCGAGTGGGCAGACGACCTTTTGGATGAAATAGAGCTTGACAGGCGGCTTGAAATAAGTTTAATGCAGGCAGACAAAGGGATGACGATGTCTTTGGAAGAGGCTGAAGCCAGAATAGCCAAGAGGTTCGCCAATGGATATGATTCCAGACGATGATGATATACCACAAAAAAAACCGTCAGTATTAACAGAAGAATGTTATGAAATGCTTGTCGAAGCCGAGAACTACATAGCGGAAGACTCTCCAAAACAGGCGAGAATAATGCGAAAGCGCTTTTTCGCCATAGCGAGAATATTAGAGACTTTCCCAGAAATAGGCTCTCCCTACAAAAACGGGCTTAGGAAGTTTAAACTTGGCAAATTCAGGTACAATATTTATTATCGTATTGAAACCGATATCATAAGCATAGTAGGCATTTGGCACACTAGCCGTGGTACGGAGTTCAAAGAGCCTTAGGGCTTGTAGTGGGGTTTTTGAATATGCGCATTCCAATAATAAAAGCAAACCAAAATTCTCCAGAGGTTTTGAGGATTTGTTCTCGCTCTGCGGCACAGAGCAGCGAAATTGAAAAGCTGGTTAAGGAAATTCTTTTGAACGTTAAGAAAAATGGGCTTAGAGCGGCGGTTCCTTATGCTAAAAAATATGACGGGTTGAAGAAAAATAATTTGAGGGTTAGCGAGGTAGAAATAAAACGGGCTGCTTCTAAAATAGATTCAAATTTGAAAAATGCGCTAAAACAGGCTATTGAAAATGTAAAAGTTTTTCACCAAAAGCAAACGGAAAAATCTTGGACTTTTAAAGGCAAGGACGGAGAGGTTTTGGGGCAAAAAATTAGACCGCTCAAAAGGGTGGGGCTATATGTGCCTGGCGGGGCAGGAGTTTACCCAAGCACGCTCATTATGAATGCAGTGCCAGCTTTGGTTGCAGGGGTAAAGGAGCTTGTGGTGGTGAGTCCCATAAAAAATGGCTTGCACAGCTCGGTTGCTTATGTACTTCTGGAACTCGGAATAAAAGAGGTTTACCACATTGGCGGCGCACAGGCAATAGGCTTGTTGGCTTATGGCGCAAAAGGAATAGCACCTGTTGACAAAATTGTTGGTCCGGGCAACGTATTTGCCGCCTTTGCAAAGAAAGAGGTTTTTGGAACTGTGGATATAGATATGATAGCAGGTCCCTCTGAAATTGCGGTATTGGCAGATTCCACGGCAAACCCAGAGTGGGTGGCTGCAGATATGCTTTCGCAGGCAGAACACGGCTCGGGTTTTGAGGCCTCTATTTGCGCAACAGATTCCTTGGCTTTTGCAAAAAAACTCGCTGCTTGCATAACGGAGCAGGTGAATTCAAGCCCAAAGCGAGAAATTCTTGAAAAATCTCTTACCGCTTATGGGCGAATTTTTTTGGCGAAAAATATGAAAGAGGCTGTGGATATTGTGAATAGAATTGCACCGGAGCATTTGGAGATAGTGGCTAAGAACCAAGACGAACTGGAAAAAATGGTAGAAAATGCTGGAGCCATATTTATAGGCTCTTATTCCTCTGAGCCTGTTGGAGATTATTTTGCAGGACCTAACCACGTTTTGCCAACAAATGGCACAGCTAGGTTTGCAAGCCCGCTTGGGGTTTATGATTTTTTAAAGAGAACCAGCATAATAAGGTATAGCAAAAAGGCTTTGGAGAAAAATGGGGAAAATATAGCGAAAATAGCCGATTCTGAGGGTTTTTATCACCATAAAATGGCAATTATGGTGCGTTTGTAAAAAAAATGTCAAATTTTTGTAAAAAATTTCTATATTATAGGGGAGAATAATTTAACGGAGGCTCAGATGAATAAGTTTAAAATTTTGGCTGTGGCGTGTTTAGCCAGTATAGCCTTTGCAGGAGAAGGAGGCGATCTTTGGAATTTCAAAGGTTTGCTAGAGAAACCTACCTGCGGTGACTTTTGTTCGCAAGTTCAAACGCCCGGAGCGGTATGGTGCTGGGCGAAAGCAGAGCGACCATCTGAGGCTAACAGTTATTTCTCTCCCTGTTACGCTAAAAGTGGCGGCTGGTGGTTTGGCTATGCAGACGAAGGTGGACGTGTAGAAGATGGTGTTAAAGGCACTACAATATTCAAAGCACGTGCGGATAGCTGCACCACTCCAAAAGATCCAAAACCAACAGAGGCGATTGGCACTGTTGTTATTGAAAGATACATAGCAGGTACCGCAGATGGCAAACAAAATGCGGCTTGGGCAGTAGGAGGAGATTCACCAACATATACGGCGAAACCCTTTAAGAGCGAAGGTCATTATTTTATTAAAGGATACGGCATGGGCAATGCAGATGAAGGTTTGGATGTCAAATTTATAAATCCAGCCGGAACCGATGAAAAGCCTAGCGTGGCTGCTATTGGTTTTAATTGGCGTGGAAAAAGAGAGTGCAGCGGAGATGACTTTGAGGATGTTTTCGTAGAAAACATTAAGTCCATAAAAGATACAACAGGAAATAGAGTAACTACTACTGGTCTTTGCATTCGTTATAAAGCAGACAAAGCTGGTGTTGACATTGAGCTTGGCTGGAACGAAGCCGCTTATGAATACAATACTTGGATAAATAAATTACCTGCTGCTAGCGACTGGAAAACGGTTAATATAAAATGGGAAACCTTTGGGCTTTCTTACCTAACCGATGATCCAACTGAGCCTTTAGAGACTGCTCTTACGCAAGCAGAGGCTTTGAAATTTGCCCTTAAAACTAGGGGACCCGCAGAAACGATCCACTTTCAGTTGAAGGAAGTCGGTTGGTATGGCACTTGCAGCGGAACCGCAGAAGAACTCCCACCATACGTAGCTGGTAATGGCGGTGGCGAAGATCCCGATCCAATTATCGGTGGCAAAGTGGCTTCTGCATATAAATTCAGCTTCAATGGTCGCATGCTCTCTGCAAACTTTGCTGGCAATGTTCAGGTTGTGAATTTGCAGGGCAAAGTGGTAGCACAAAAAACACTTGCCAAAGACGAGTACTTGAACCTTTCAAACCTGCCTATGGGTATTTATATGGTTCGTTCCGAGAGCCGCGGAATAGTGCAGAAAATTATGGTGAAATAATCTATTTTTAGATTTTACAAGTCTAAGCCCTCGCAAGAGGGCTTTTTTATTGCCAAAAATCACAAAAAAGCGAAAAAATGCTTTTTTGGCAAAAAAATTATGTATATTTACTATATATGATACGCTCTCTCCTTTTAATCGCATTAATGGCAGTTCTCTCCTTTGCCGCCGCCCCAGCTTCAGCTCCTTTGTCTGTTAAAGATGGCAAAATTGTGGACAAAAACAACAACCCCTTTGTACTCCGCGGCATGAGCCTGTTCTGGAATAAATGGACAGAAGGTTCTAAGTATTACGTTGAGAGTACCGTTACCACCCTTAAAGCCTCTCCGTGGAATGCAAATGTAATCAGAGTTGCCGCTGGCAAAGATAATGATGTAAATGGCAATTATACTGATGCCAAAAATTTTATGGATTGGACTTGGAATGCTGGAATTTATGTTATTGTGGATTGGCACTCTCACACCTTACAACAAAACGATGCAGAGAGTTTTTTTGATAAGGTTGCTTCTTATGCAAAACAACAGGGCTACAACCACGTTATTTATGAGATATTCAATGAACCTTGCAGTGGTGCAGCAGGTACCAATTGCGGGTCAGCTATTAGTTGGTCGAGTATAAAAGACTATTCCATAAAAGTTATAAAGAAAATCAGAGCCCAAGATAACAATGGTTTAATAGTAGTGGGTACGCCTAGTTATTCGTCTGATATAGGTGCTGCAATGGCAAGTCCAATTACCGGAGATGATGCAAAAAACATCTTATATACCCTGCATTTTTATACTTCGGATCCAAGCCATGACACTTTTAAAGGTAGTCTTAGGTCTGCTTATTGCCAAAAATTTCCAGTTTTTGCCACTGAGTGGGGAACAAGCAAGGCAGACGGAGGTCAAAACAAATGCGGTGCTGGAGAAGAGATAGATTGGACTTTAACAAATGGCTGGATGAGCTTAGTTGAAACGCTGGGCATTTCTTGGGCAAATTGGTCTTACACAGACAAATGCGAATCTTCTGCGGCTTTAAACGGTGGTTTATCCAACTCTGGAAAATATGTTCAGGCAATTATGAGTAAACGCAATACGGGCGGAGCAATAGGTTCTGCGAATGGTACCAATAATGTGAATTTAACTCAGGTATCCGTAAATTGTGGCGGTGAAGCGGAAAAAGGAAAAAAAGTCGGCAATGTAGCGGTGAATGGCGGTGTAACCAATGCAGTGGATTTTGTTCCAGATAGTATGATTGGGGCAAAAGATTCAGTGGTTCTAAACTCGCTTTACGTATTGCAGGGTAACTCAAATACGTTTAGCGTTGGCTATAAATTAACCAACCTTTCGGGAACTGGTGCATATAAAGTGAGACTTAGATATGGCTCAACGGCTGCGGCAACTGTTTCTTTGCAGGGCGATGGCATTGAAGCCGCTTCTGCTGAACTTCCAAGCACGAACGGTGCAGCAACTTGGAAATATTCGGATTATATTCCTATAAATATAACAGCAAGCGGTTCCGAAACGCCGATAAAGTTAACTTTTACCGGAGCTAACGGTTTTGTATTTGTGAATATCTCAGCGACTAAAGAGGGCGGTTCTCCTCCCCCTCTTAGTTCCAGCTCAGGAGGTGATGTAAGCTCTAGCTCAGAGGATCCCACTCCAATCGGTTTGCCTCAAGTTGTGTTTAGCAACAGCTTAAACGCAATGCAAAACTCTGTAAATTTGCAAGTAGTCCGCGAAGCTAGCTTTCAAGTTTTTGACTTAAAAGGCAATATGGTGCGTTCACTGAAATTCACACACGGCAACCATATAGTATCCCTTGCCGCCTTGCCAAAGGGCTTATATATTGTAAAAGCTCAGTTCGGGAGTCAAAAAGAAGTGTTGAGGGTTGTGGTTAGGTAACTGTCTGAACCAAAATTCACAGAATTAAAGAATGAACAGAATGAGTCTCCATTACTGGCTTTAAAGCCAATATAGGTGGTTCATTCTGAAAATACTGCAAATTCTGAAGATTCTGGTTCAGACAATATACGCTTTTGCCTAAAATAATATATATTTAATATAGGCAGTTTTAGCTTAAAATGGGGGCTTTCTATGCTCAAAAAAATAACAGCCATATTGGCTCTCGCAGTGCTTCTCGCATATTCCCAAACCACCGTCAATTATCCTTATCCTATGAGGAAAAATTACGGCAATAACACCATAAATGCCATAAACTCAACCGCAGACGCGGACTTAAAAACCCAATTCCAGGCTTATATGGACAATTTTTATGAAGAAGGAAATTGCAGCGGTACAAAAGATTGCGCTCGCATTAAGTTTTATGACCCAGATGAAAAACAAGCCAACAACGGCAAGGATTGGACCGTTAGCGAGGGCATTGGCTACGCTATGCTTATGGCGGTTTATTTCAGCGATAAAACCAAAAGCTATAAAAGCGAATTTGATAAATTGTGGAAGTATTACCAGAAGTGGAGCCAAAGCACCGGTAGTATGATGCATTGGAAAATTAATGGTTTTAGCAGTGTCAATCAAACAGGTTCTGCTTCCGATGCGGATTTTGATGTCGCTCTTGCATTGGCAATGGCTAACTATCAGTTTGGAGGCACATCATATCTAAATGATGCAAAAGCTTTGATAGCAAAAATAAGACAACATGATTTTGATAACAACGGTCTGCATTTGCCCGGTGATTCTTGGGGAGGTTCAGCAGACAACAACAGAAATCCCAGCTATGTGGCTCCTGCGGCTTTTCAGATATTCAAAGAGGTGGAGGGAAATCAAGATGCCGCTTGGGATAAAATTATTACTAAAAACTACAGCTTTTTAACAACCAATAAAAATAGCTCAAGTGGCTTGCCTTCCGACTGGGCAAATACCAGCGGCACTCCCCAGCAATGTTCGGCTTGCGGATATACTGGCACAAAATACGGGCAAGATGCGGTTCGCGCCCCATGGCGTTGGGCTACGGCAAAAGCTTGGTTTGGTGGGAATTCAGCACATTCAAGTGCAAATACTTTGCTCGGTAGCAGTAGTAACAATACATTAGCTTACTGGGTAAATGGAAAAAATGCCACAGACATTAAAGGACCTATTGATTTGAATGGAACTATACCTTCTAGTGGAAATTCCAATGCTAGTTACATCGGTTCTTTGATGTGCGCTCTGATGAATGTTAGTGCTTATCAAACCAAATTGAATTCATTTTTCAGCACTATGGTAGGTCAAACTGATAGAGCCAACAGCTCCTATTATAACCAGTCTATGTTGCTTTTAACAGGCTTGCTCGCAAGCGGCAATATGCCTAACTTAAAGGCTTGTGCTTCAACTAGTGGATGTGGCACAAATATGCCTGCCATAGGCGGTGGTGACGGAAACTCCACTATATTAGATAGGCTTGCCGTTGCAGGGCAGGATACTGAAGATAACAGAAATTTGTCTGCCATTTGGGAAGGTTGGTATGCCTATACAGATAAAGATGCAGACGGCGGCAACAAAGCTAAATCAACAATAGACAATGCCACATACACATCTAAAGACGAAAATAATAATTGCGCAAACACTACAAGTTATCGCGTAGTTCTTAAAGGCACAGGCACTGATACTGAGTGGGCTGTTAGAATTGTAAACTACAAGATTGATGGGGGAACATACGCATACGAGCCATTTGTAGGCTTGGGCTTAGATGCCAGAAAAAATGGCAAACCTGCAAGTCAAGGCGGTTATGACCTTTCAAAATGCACAAATGGCTTTAGCTACCAATATAAAGGTCCGCCTCACAAATTCAAAGCGTTAAGCTCTGAACTCACAGAGGGTAAAGGCTTTGACCATTTTAAAAACATCAAAGCTACTTCAGCAAATAATGGCACTGGTTGGTCAACTGCTACAATACCTCCGAATGAGCTAGAACAGCCAACTGGAGAGTGGGTTACCGAGAAAAAACCTTTTAACCTTGCAAAAGTCCGTGCTTGGGGATGGGAGATTTTAGGAAAGGCTAAAGATGGGACAGGAGGTATAGATGGAACTCCAGCAACGGGTAATCTTGCTATAAAAGATTTTAAATGCCTCGGCAAAATGGATTTGCCAGCACAACCTACGCCAAAATGCGGTGGTACTCCAGTTCCAACAAGTAGCTCTAGTGTTGGCAACAGTGGTGGTTCCAGCAGCTCCAGAGCAAACAGCAGCTCTAGTGGTGGTGGCAGTTCTAGTTCCGTTCTCGGTGGCGGTTCCAGTAGTTCTGCCCTTGGCAGCGGTTCCAGCAGTTCCATAGAGGGCGATAGCTCCAGCAGCGAAGGAGAAGATACCCCAATAATATCTATCTCTAAGCACGCAGCAAACAACGGTGTTTTTGCAATTAAAAACGGAGTGAATTTGCAAGTATCCAAAACAGCAAGTGTAGAGGTGTTTAGCCTAAACGGAAAATCCATGCGCAGGCACGAATTTTCAAGCGGCAGCTACTCCATTATACTTAACGATTTGCCCAAAGGCTTATATATTGTAAAAATCCAGTTTGAAAGCCAAAAGGAGATACTGCGCGTGCCGGTTAGGTAAGCATTTACTATATTTTTAGCATTCAACTAGGAGAGGTGTAATTTGTCTAAAGACCCTATTTATGCAGCCCAAATTGAGGCTTTGAATGCTAAAAAAAACAATATGAGGCTTGGAGGTGGAGCAGATGCCATTGAAAAGCAACACAAAAAAGGCAAACTCTCTGTTTGGGAACGCATAGAGTATTTCTTTGACCCCGGAACCTTTGTGGAAGTTGGAGCATATATAGAGCTTCGCAATGAGTTTTTTGGGCTTGGCAAAAAAAAGACACCTGGCGATGGAGTGGTTACAGGCTTTGGGCTTGTAAATGGGCGTTTGGTATATGCCGCTGCACAAGATTTCACAGTTCTTGGTGGTTCGCTTGGCGAAATGCACGGCAAAAAAATCGCAAGCCTTATGGATATGGCTCTGCAAAATGGAGCACCCTTTGTTTCTATGAACGATTCCGGTGGCGCAAGAGTACAAGAGGGCATAGGCGCACTTTGCGGCTATGGTGATATTTTTATGAGAAACACCCGTGCGAGCGGAGTCATTCCCCAAATATCCGTGATAATGGGACCTTGCGCTGGAGGCGCGGTTTATAGCCCTGGCATAACCGATTTTGTGGTTATGGTGAAAGATACATCTTATATGTTCATAACAGGTCCTGAGGTTATCAAAACCGTGACTGGAGAGAACGTGAGTATGGAAGCTCTTGGCGGTCCAGAGATGCACGCCAGCAAAAGCGGAGTTGTTGCACACGTTGGCGAAAACGACCAAGATACTTTGGACTGGGTAAAAAAATTGCTCTCTTATATACCGAGCAGCAATGTGGAAATTCCGCCCTCTGTAAATTCTGCGGTTAATTTGGAAATGCCCGCAGATATAGAAGGGCTTGTTCCGGCAGATGCCTCAAAACCATACGATATGGCTGCGGTTATAAGGAATGTTTTGGATATACATTCATTTTTGGAATTGCAAGAGACTTATGCGCGCAATGTGATAATCGGTTTTGGTCGGCTCGGTGGCACCTCTGTTGGCATTGTGGCGAACAACCCGCGTGAATCTGCGGGTTGCTTAGACGTGAATGCAAGCGACAAAGCAGCTCGCTTTGTGCGTTTTTGCGATTCCTTTAACATACCTTTGGTAACCTTTGTTGATGTTCCGGGATTTTTGCCGGGCACAGACCAAGAATACAACGGCATAATTAGGCACGGTGCAAAATTGCTCTATGCTTATGCAGAGGCAACCGTTCCAAAACTCACGGTTATTTTGAGAAAAAGTTATGGTGGCGCATATATTTGCATGTGTTCCAGACATTTGGGTGCAGACTTTGTTGCAGCTTGGCCCGGTGCAGAAATAGCGGTTATGGGACCAGACGGTGCAGTGAACATAGTGTTCAAAAAAGATATAGATGCGGTTAAAGAAGCAGGCGGCGATGCAGCGGCAAAAAGAGAAGAGTGCAAACAAGAATATATAGACAAGTTTGCAAACCCTACCATTGCAGCATCTCGCGGTTATGTTGACGATGTTATTGAGCCTTCAAAAACTCGCGGAATTCTTTTGGCGCATTTAAGGGCACTCGCAACAAAACATCAAGATGGTCCAAAGAGAAAACACGGAAATATACCGCTTTAATCATCGTCATCGCCACTCTGCCCGCTTGGGCTAGAGAGCGAAAGCACAGCTAAGAATGCTTTTTGAGGAACCTCAACGGAACCTATATTCTTCATTCGCTTTTTGCCTTCTTTTTGCTTTTCCAATAGCTTGCGTTTGCGGGTTATATCGCCGCCATAGCATTTTGCTAACACGTCTTTGCGAACCGCTTTAACAGTTGTGCGGCTTATTATTTTGCCGCCGATAGCACCCTGAATTGCAACATCAAATTGCTGGCGAGGTATTAGGTCTTTTAATTTTACGCAAATAGCTTGCGCATAGTGCTGGGCTTTTTCCTTGTGAATAATAACAGAAAAAGCATCAACAGGGTCTCCGTTCAAAAGTATATCCAATTTAATCAAAGGGTTTTCTTTGTAGCCTGCTTGTTCATAATCAAGCCCAGCGTAACCTCTGCTCACAGATTTTAGTCTATCGTAAAAATCAAACATAACCTCTGCAAGCGGAAGTTCATAATGCAGAATAACCTTGTTTTCGTCTAAGTAATCCATTGTGCCAAATGTTCCGCGTTTTTCTTCTGCAAGCTGCATAAGTGGACCAACGTAATCTTTGGGCGTGAAAATTTGTGCTTTTATATAGGGTTCTTCTATATGGTCGTAGCGGCTTGCATCTGGGAGTTTGCTTGGGCTTTCTATTGGTATCATCTCTCCGCTTGTCATATAAACGCGGTATTCCACGTTTGGAACGGTGGTTATTATATCCACATTGAATTCGCGGTCAAGGCGTTCTTGCACAATTTCCATGTGCAAAAGTCCTAAAAATCCCGTGCGAAATCCAAAGCCAAGCGCGCCGGAACTCTCGGGTTCCCAAACAAGAGCGGAATCGTTTAATTTCAGTTTCTCCAAAGCCTCGCGCAGGTTTTTGTAGTCTTCGGGGTTTATGGGATAAATGCCGCTGAAAATCATCGGTTTAACTTCTTTGTAGCCGGCAAGCGGCTCGGTGGCAGGGTTTGCGCAGTCTGTTAAAGTGTCGCCTATTTTCACATCGGATAATGTTTTTATGTTTGCAAGAACATAACCAACCATTCCGGCACCGAGTGAAGGCTTGGCATCGCGTTTCATTGAGAAGGTGCCAACTTCGGTCACCATATATTCGCCGCCTGTTTTCATCATACGTATTTTTGTGCCAGCTTTTATGGTTCCTTCCATAACTCGTATGTAGCTTATAACGCCTCTATAAGAATCGTAAACAGAATCAAAAACAAGGGCTTTGAGCGGGGCAGAGGAATCTCCTTTTGGAGGTGGAATTTCGTCTGCTATTTTTTCAAGTACCTCGCCAACATTTATGCTGGATTTTGCGCTTATGCGTGGGATTTTGTCTGGATCGTAGCCGAGCAGTTCGCCAATGCTGTGCGCCACCGCATCTGGGTTTGCCCCGGGTAAATCAATTTTGTTTATCACAGGAATTATGGTTAAATTATTATCCATTGCCAAATATAAATTTGAAAGCGTTTGAGCTTCTATGCCCTGAGAGGCATCTACCACCAAAATCGCTCCTTCGCAAGCGGCAAGCGAGCGGCTAACCTCGTAGGTGAAATCCACGTGCCCCGGAGTGTCTATCATATTGAACTGATATTCTTTGCCATTCCGCTCATAAACCATTCGTATAGCGTGGGCTTTTATTGTTATGCCCCTCTCGCGTTCCAAGTCCATATCGTCTAAAAGCTGTTCCATCATATCGTTTTTGGAAACAGTGCCAGTTAGTTCAATAAGCCTATCTGCAAGCGTACTTTTGCCGTGGTCTATGTGCGCTATAATGCTAAAATTTCGTATGTTGTTGATCTGCATCAGGTAAGAATATAGATAAACTATTCTTTCTTAATGCAACGAACGCTTAACAAATATGACTTATTTAAGGAAATGTCTTCAATGGAGTAGCTTTCATCTTCAAAAGATATTTTTTGACCATAAGCAGCACTTGTAATATCGCCGGGTGTGATACTCCACCAAAAACCGACATTGTCCTTATCTGAGAAAGAATTAGTATAACGACCGCCTAGCGGAGGGGCAAAACTATAATCATCGGTAATATAATACATTAAATTTGCCAATTCATTATTTTCTGGCAAACGCCAGCCACTGGGACAAATTGTCTTGGCATCATACCAATCATAAAGCCTGCCGTATGTATTGCAGTTTGTTTCATTATTGTAACACTTGCTGTCGTCTGAATTATAGTTCAAATTCTCAGCCATCCATATTTGATCATCTATAATAAATGTATTATAGGTTTTTCCATTGCGATTATCGTTAAGCTTACCATACGGGGTTACTCCGTTGTTGTAGGAACAGTAATTCGTTGTACCATTGAACCATTCATCATCATGACAATGTTTATTAAGAACATTGTTTTGGCATCTCCATGTATAGTTTTCCTCAGAGCGATCGTACCAATCACTTCCGCACTTCTTCATAATTACATTGTTTTGGCATCTCAAATTTGCATCATAGTCATTGTACCAGTCATAGCCGCACCTCGCCTCAACCACATTGTTTTGGCAACGAAGAGTGGTTTTAGTGGTATCGTACCAGTTACTGCCGCACTTTTTCACAACTACATCGTTTTGGCAACTCAAATTTGCATTATAGGCATCGTACCAATTATTGCCGCATTTCGCTTTGATAATACCGTCTTGGCATTCAAAATTGGACTTGGAAGCATCGTACCAACCGCTGCCGCACTTCG
Organism: Candidatus Fibrimonadaceae bacterium; assembly: GCA_031281345.1. Taxonomy (GTDB): domain Bacteria; phylum Fibrobacterota; class Fibrobacteria; order Fibrobacterales; family Fibrobacteraceae; genus Fibrimonas. Next base: position 62,120 of record JAITFN010000020.1, on the reverse strand, counting down.
TTTCAACCACATTGCTTTCGCAACGAAAAATGGTATTAGTGTTATCATACCAACCGCTGCCGCACTTTGTTTCAAGCACATTTTTTTGGCAACGAAGAGTGGTCTTAGTGGTATCGTACCAACTAGAGCCGCATTTTTTCTCTATGATACTATCTTTTTTATTGATATTGCATCTGTACAGATCTTTCTTGTTTGGAAAGTTCCACTCACCGCAAGGTTTATCTTGAAATTTTTTTGATTCTCTGTCGTGAACATTATCCCGCTCATAATCTGCGCAGGAGAGAACAAAGAACACAAGTAGCATTAGAAATCTCAGAACCATATATGTACTCCTATTCCCGAAACCAAAAGAACACTTCCAACTAAGTAATAGATATTTCTACTTTTTTTCTTTTTTTCATATTTTTCCCATAAATCATCAAATTTGCTTTGCTTCTCAGACAAATCCAATTTTGAATAATCATTGTAATAATCTTTGACATCTGCATTTGCAGAAAGCCCAATGCCTAAAAGTACTGCTCCAGCTAAATTAAGTGCTGTGCCTCCAAAAGTGCTTAGGAATATGGATTTTTTATATGTGTATTCATAGATATTGTATTCTGATAATTTTGCTTCGATATTATTATATGGTTCCATAATTGCTATTTCCGAACACAAGGGAACATGGCCCTTGAACGGCGTTTTGCCAATCTCTTGCTGGTTCACAAAAACGGGTTCTTCAACTGTCTTCCATTTATATGTTGCATTCAAAGACACAGGGCTTTGTTTCAACGTAACTCTATTCGTCAAATCAAGCATCATATTCTCGCCTTTTTTTACAGACACGCTATCAACAATATCTCCGTAACACCTATGAGTTAATTTAATGGAGTACTTATTGTTTGGAAAAAGCATAATATCACCAAAAACAGTAGGATTGTCATTTATGGTAATATTCCATTGCTCATGCCTGCCTATGTCGTTTAAATAATCAGGATCTTTTACACTCAAGATTCCAAAATTTGGAACCAATTTTATATTGACATATCTATCTCCTGTTAAATTAATCGCCGTATTTGTGGAATCGTAAAATTCTTTGGTAAAGTTTATGTTATATTTGCCTTCTAGAAGCTCAATTTTGCATGGTGTTGTGGAGCAGTTGCTTGGAGTAGTGCCATTGAATTTCAAAGTAACACCAGCTGGTTCACTAGTTACGTTCACAAGGAATCTATTTTTTCTTTGCTGTGGGTTAACATATTGCAAACAACGAATACCAAATAAGCTGCTCTTTATCAATGAATTCCTGTTTAAAATTCCGTTCCCGCGCTCTAAGTACCAGCCGTAGGCACCATCGAGACCGAACTCTGTAGAACTCCACCAATAGCTTAAATCGCCCGCACCAGAATAGCTATTGGAATAGCTAAAGCCACTTGGCAAAGCTGCAAAGCCGTAGTTATCTGTACCGCCAAAGCTCGTTGCTTTCAATTTTCCTCCAGCATTTGCCATTCCTCCAACATAGCTTGCCAGCACTGCCCATTCCGCATCCGATGGTAAATACCAGCCTGTAGGGCAAGCTGTTCTTGCTGTTTCCAAATCATATAGCCTGCCATAGGTAGCACAGTTATCAACGTTATTATCGTAGCATACGCTGCTTTCTATATTGTTGTTCAAATTTTTTGAGAGCCAAATTTGCTCGCCTATTAAAACTGCTTCGTAATTTTCGCCTTCATGCTGCACGGGAGTTTTTAAAAATATGCCATTTGCATTGATCTTTGGCTTGCATTCCATTAAATCTGGGTTATAAGATTGTGGGTTTATGCCGCATTTAGCCACAGCAACGTTGCTTTTATCATAGCAAAAATGAGTTGCTGGATTATACCAATTATCTCCGCATTTAAGATGTAAGGTATTGTTTTCGCATCTTTGTATTGTTGGGTTATACTGTATGTTGTTGCATAAGGCGCGACTAGCAATATCGCCAGTGCAGATATGAGTTGTTGGATTATATTCCATGTTATCGCATTTATCGTAAGCTGCACCGTCGTAGCAGAATTTTTTTTCGGGATTAAATACAAAATCGCATTGTTTTAAAACAGGTCCGGTACTTATAGGTGTAGGTGGGGTTTTCGCCGGTGCCCCTGCTGCTGTCGCTGGCACTGTCAATGGCGCATTGGCAAGAAGGCCAGCAACAACGCTACCATCTGTGGCTCCTAAGGCCGAAGCTACAGTAGCTCCTACGGCTTTTTGTCCCATTTTTTTTGCTAGCTCTATGCTTATATCTTTAACTGTGGTGGCTATCTGAGCCGGATTTTCGGGGAATACCTTTGCACAACCCACTGTTATGCCTATGCTCGTCACTTCGGTGTCTTTAGGTTTCCCAAAAGGAAGTTTTAACTTTACTTTTGTCTTTACCACCTCTGCTGGCAAATCCGTTAAGAATTTCTGTACATCAAAATTTGGGTTTTTAGCTTGAAGGGCTAAAATTTCATCTATACACGATTTAGGGTATCCTTGAGCAGAAACCGCTTGGAATGCCAAAAGAAGCAAACCGATGATGAATTTTTTGTTTTTTTTCATAATTATTTGGCTGTATTTTAACTTCGCCAAATAATATATAAAATTTCCAAATGCTTATTTTACCATCACTTTAACCGTTTGCTTCCAAGACTCACTGGTTGCCTTAGCGATATACAAGCCTCGCGGCAAGTCTGCTAGTTGAACAATATAGTTGCCAGGCTTGAATTTCAGTGTGCGAACTGTTTTGCCCTTCAAATCAAAAATTTGAATTGTGGCATTGTTCATGGCTTGCAAGTTCACGCCGTTATTCACCGAGTTAAGGGCGTTGCTGTGCACAATTTGCGGCAAAACAATAGGTGTGTCGTCTCCTTCACTGCTGGAGCTATCGCCTTCGCCATCTGTGGAACTGCTGGAACCACTGCCGAGGACAGAACTGCTAGAAACGTTGCCGAGGGCAGAACTGCTAGAACCGCCACTAGAGCTGCTGTTTGCTCTAGAACTGCTGGAATTATTGCCACCAGTGGCATTTGAACTGCTGCTGCCACCGCATTTAGAAGCTGGCTTATCCTTAGGGAATTGCATGGTACCAATACATTTAAAATCTTTTATTGCCAAAGAACCTGTTTTTGCAGAAAGCCCCGTTTCTGTGCCTTTACCGCCTTTGAGTTCCCAAACAAAGGCATTTACTTTAGACAAATTGAATGCCACTCCCTTGCCTGCGTTGTCGCCGGTGGTTGCCCAAGGTGGCTGCTCAAGCTCTGCGGTTTTGACGGTAACAGTTTTCCATGCATTGTCGGAATCAGTGCCCATTTCTTTCTGATGGTAGCCGTAATTGGTAACCGTGCTCATTTGTACCTTGAAATTATGAGCTTTGCCTTTGTAGCTATATCTGAAACCTCCTTTGCAATTTGAAAAATCATAAGCAGTTCCGTTATTTTGCGCATCCAAGCCCAAAGCTACATAAGGCTCATAAGCGTTGTCTCCCTGATTGAGGGTATATCGGTCTATTTTGGCAACCCAATCATTTCCATCTTTTAAAATCACTTTATAAGCATCCATATTTTCGCATTTCCCATGTTCCTTGTTCCAATCAAAAACTGTGGATTTTGCGTTTGTTATTGTAGAAGCACCTTTATCGCCTGCATCTGTAAATGCATACCACTCTTCCCATGTTTTTGCAAAACGTTTATCGTCTTCTTTTTCGGCGGTTAACTGGTCTATTTTAACGCCAGAAGTATCAGTGGCGTTGATGGTGCAATTTAAGGCAGTGCTCGGTGCTAAGTTTGGCATATTGCCGGTTACAAGCAAGCCGGTTAAAAGTTGCAAAGATCTTTCAAAGTAAGCACTTTCGTTTCTACCTATTAAAGTGGTCCAATATGAATTAAGGTTGTTTTGATATGTGCTGCTTACTGTGAGGGCAGTCATCAGTGAACCTATAAAAGTGCTATTCTTATCACCGCCCATGCCACCACTCAGACTAATTTTTCCTCCAACATCACCAGGAGCTTTTCCATTAACCCAAGTAGCGAGTTTTGTGAGCAATGTTTTTGCATCTGCATGCCCAAACCAAGCATTTGCTGTAGCCCAACGCCAAGGCGCGCGAGCAGCATCGTAGCTGAAGTCTGTTGAACTCAGTCCAGCTACCGGAGTTCCGCTGGCATTGCTCCAGTCAGAGGGTAGTCCTGTAGAGGAATTTGCATTGGCTTTAAGCAATGCGTAATTTTTATTAATAGCATTAACCCAAAACTCGCAATCATCTATATCTTTGAAAATATGGAAAGCCGCCGGAGCAACATAACTTGGGTTTTTATAATCGTCCCAAGTATCACCGGGTTTATGCAAATAGCTGGGGGAACCGTTAAATTCTTTTGCTCTTATTTTTATGATTAAGTTTTCAGCATCGTCTTTGTATTTTTGGTCTCCGAATTGATAATATGCCATTACAAGCGCAAGAGCAACGTCAAATTCTGCATCGGAAGCGGAATTTATATTTTTATCGTCTCCAGAAACAACGCTGGTAAAACCGTTTATTTTCCAGCTCATAACTCCATTGCTATTTCTAAATGTTTTGTAGTATGTCCATAATTTGTCAAATTGGCTTTGATAGCTTGTTGTTCCGCTGAAATAAACCGCCATAAGCATAGCGTAGCCAATGCCCTCGCTAACGGTAATGCCTGCATCTTGAAACTCTATGCGGGCACATGGAGTATTATTGCTAACACCATTGCTTGGGCTGCTGCAAGTACCCTCTCTATATTGTCCGTTTGTGCTTATAAAAATTTTGAATTTGTCTAGCAAATTTGTTGAAGCGTTAGCTGTAGTTACGTTTATTCCATTGGCGTTGGGTTTCGCTTGCGGATATGGGTAATTAACCGCAGAATATGCGAAAAGCGTAGTAAGTGCTAATATGACCGTTGTTTTTTTGAGCATAGAGATACCCCATTTAAGCTAAAACTGCCTATATTAAATATAAATTATTTTAGGCAAATGGGGTAATCTTTTATCTAATTGGCACCCTTAATATCTCTTTTTGGCTACCAAATTGAACTTTTACAATATATAAGCCTTTTGGCAAGTCTGCAAGTGATACATTATAGCTGCCCCTCGTGAATTTCAGTGAACGTACCATATTGCCTTTTAAGTCAAAAACTTTGAGACTTGCACCACGAACAACTTGCAAATTCACGCCGTTATTAACTGAGTTAAGGGCATTGCTGTGCACAATTTGCGGCAAAACAATGGGTGTTTCGTCTTCACTGCTACTGCTAGAAGAAGGTGCTTCCTCGCTTGAACTTGATGGCTCGGAACTTGAACTAGGTGGTGTTTCTGACAAGGCTTTTAAGTTTGGCATATTGCCAGTTGCAAAAAGACCGGTTAAAAGTTGCATAGCCTTGTTGAAATAAGAGCTTTCGGTTTTTCCAATCATTGTTGTCCAATAACTGTTTATATTTGTTTGATATTTAACGTCCACTTGCATAGAATTCATCAAAGGCCCTATAAATGTTGAGTTGTTGCAGCAGCCTCCCATATTACCATTGACATTTATTGCACCATTAATGCTTGTTGCGGTTTTTGTACTTACCCAAGCAGCAAGTTTGTCTAGCAATGTTTTTGCATCGGAATGGCCGTACCAAGCATAAGTCCAAGCCCAACGCCAAGGGGCACGTGAGGCATCATAACCAAAGTCATTGTTATCTACGGGATTGCCGTTATCGTTGCTCCAGTCAGAAGGAAGCCCTGTGGTTGAATTTTGGTTAGCTTTCAGCAATGTATAGTTTCTGGTTATGGCAGTTGTCCAAAAAGAATTGTCCACCCTTTTAAAAAGCTCAAAGGCGGCGGGGCTAACATAGCTGGGATTTCTTTTGCTGTTCCACATATCTCCGGGTTTATGAAGACCATCGGTTTCCATTTCATGTTGCTTTATTTTTCCAATTAGAGTTTGGGCATCGTTTAGATATTTTTGGTCTCCGAACTGGTAATAGGCCATTTCAAGAGCAAAAGCAACGTCAAATTCTGCATCGGTAGCGGCATTTCTCTGATTCACGGTAGTAAAACCTTGGATTTTCCAGTTCATAAGACCGTTTTGGTTCAGAAAACTATTGTAATATTTCCAAAGCCTGTCGAACTCGGCTTGATAGCTTCTGGAAGCATCGCTGAAATAAACCATCATTATCATGCCATATCCAATACCTTCGGAAACCGTATATTGGGTATCATCAAACTTAATGCGGCCCATAGTGTTGTCGTTGCTATTCTCGTAGTGAGAGCCAAAAAAACATTCAAATTTGGTTTTTAGGGCATCAGATGCCCCGCTAGTGGTAACTATAGATGCTCCATTGCCATAACTGCTCTCTTGCGGATAAGGGTAATTAACCGCACCGCTTGCAAACGAGAAAAACGCAAAACAACACAGGATTGTTGCGAAAACCGCCTTATTCATAAAGAACCCCCTTTAAAAATCACTACTGTATTAATATAGTAAAAGATTAGATTCCCATTGCATTTGCCAGCTTTGCAAGGTCTTCGTTTTGCGGAAATGTCTCTTTTGCAGTTGAAACTACCTTTATCGCCTCTTGGATATTGTTTGTGAGTACCAAGGCTTGGCCGTAGAGAAATGCGAATTCAGGTGTGTTCTCCAAGTCTTTTTTCAAAAATTCCAAATTATCAAGGGCTTCAACCGCCTTATCCCGTGCTATGTAAATTTCTGCCAAGGAAAGGGGATTATATGGCATTTCTAGCATCATGTTTTTAAGAATTTTGAGAATTTCTATTGCAATGGGAATATGCTCGGTTTTTTTCCAGTATTCCGCTAAAAACTGCAAAGAGTTCACCCTAATTTGTGCGATGTTAGCCGGCAGAGCACTTGTTCTTGGAATGAGAACAGCGCAGTAGCCAAACAATTTTACCGCATCTTCATTTTTCCCCAGCATTCCCAAAAGTTGAGCTTTTTTGAGCATTGTTGGTTCAAAATGCATATTTTCGTTTAAAGAGAGTTCCAGCGTTTCAAGTGCGCCTTCCAAATCGCCCTGTTGCTCTAAAATGCTCGCTATATCGTGGGGCAAAAGCACAAGCAATTCGTTGTAGCCTTGAACCTTTGCCGCTATTAAAGATTCCCTAAGCCATTTAAGCGCATTATCATATTCGCCCAGAATGCTGTAGCAAGTTCCGTAATGGTACATATCAAGCGCATTCATTCCTTTTTCATCTGGGAATTGCTCCTTGAAAAGTTCCAAATTGCGCAGTTGCTTTTGTTTTAAAACCTCGTGGTCATCGTATCCGGTGTGGATAATTTCTAAAGGCAATTTAACTTCTGTAAGCCCTAATTTGCGAATGCTTGGCAAAATTTGCTCGTGTATGCGACCTTCAAATTTTATTTGCTCTTTGTTTGGGAATGCCCTTATTTGCAAAAATTTTGTACCTCTGTTATCGCGGACTTCAAAATAGAAAGCTTTGTTGGGAGTTTCTTTGCTCAGCATTTTGCGAAATTCCTTGACAGTTCTCTCTGGCAATCTATCGTCTGCATCTATCCAAATTATCCAGCGGCTAGTGGCTTTTGAAATGCAATAATTCCTCGCTGCAGAAAAATCTTTTGTCCACTCAAAATGCTCTATTCTTGCACCATAGCTCTTTGCTATTTCAATGGTTTTATCAATTGAGCCTGTATCTGTTACTATAATTTCGTCTGCTAGGTCTTTGGCAGATTTAAGGCATTCGCCTATATTTTTTTCTTCGTTTTTAACAATCATGCAAAGAGAGAGCAAAGGGCGTTTATCGTTTTTGCTATGCAATGCGTTATGTGCTCGCTCTAGCAAAAGTTTTGCTTCTTGATTGCCTTTATCTTCTTTTAGCATTTCTTCTGCATAATTTTTTGAGAGCTTAAAATTTCCTTCCTCAAATTCCCAGTTGCTCAAATATTTTAGTGCGCCTAGTTTTATTATGAAATAATTTGATCCGTTGCTTGAAACCTCTGGTTTTAAGGTTAATACTTTTCTAAAATATGGCATGCTCTCTTTTATTTTTTGTTGTGTCATTAAAACTGTTGCCATGCAAAAATACGCTTCTTCATTTTTTGGGAATTGCTTTATGCATTTTTCAAAAACTTCTTTTGCTTCTTCATATTTATTTTGCAAAGCTAAGTGCCGCCCAAGTTTGTTCATAGAACCATTTTTGAGAGGCAGTTGTTCGGAAGGGCAGGGAAACTCTGAGGCTCGTCTGTAATATTCTATTGCTTTGTCCAAATCTTTTAGCACGGAATAGGAATCGCCCAACTCTAGCAAGCCTTCTATGCGCTTTTCTTGCTCTGGGTCTGCCAGTTGAATTTCCAAATTCCTCTTTGCTTTTTTTTGACGGATTTCTATTGTTTCGTAGCCCATGTGCCAAATTAAAATATTTGTGTTCACAACATTTAAACCCAAATTAGCTGCCGCATTTATCACGCTTTCGTGTATGCGCCCTTCAAAGCGCATTTTTGGGTGGTTGGGGAACATTCTCGCTTGCATGAACCTCAGTCCCGTTGGCTTGCCATCTTCTGTGTTGCAAACGGTAAAAGAAATCATACGGTCTAGCGGTGTGGTTTTTAAGTTGAGGAAAGATTTTACTTGGTCTGGTGGAACGTAGTCGTCTGCGTCCATCCATAAAATCCAAGGGCAGGTGGCTTTTTCAAAACTCAAATTGCGTGAATGTGAAAAATCTCCAATCCACTCGGATTGCATTAAAACAGTTTTTGGAAATGAATTTACAATTTCAATGGTTCTGTCGCTAGAGCCTGTATCGTTTACAACAATTTCGTCTGCAAAAGGTAAAAAACTTTGAATGGCACGTGCTATATTTGCTTCTTCGTTTTTAACAATCATGCAAATAGAGAGGGTGTTTCTTTTACCAACACAGGGCAGAGGTTGTTTTATGGTTCCAAAAGGCATCACATCTAATATAGAAAATTCCCCCTACTATAGAAATGAAAATACAATTATCTTCCTTTTGGAGTTAGGGTAACTTCATTTACCACTTTATTTTCCACGGTATAAGTTGTTGCTTTAATGGTTTTGCCATTTACCTCAAATATGGTGTAATTAGGCGTGTAGTTAGGAAAGAAATTGCTATTGCTTTTTTGCACGTAAAACTTTGTTGACAATGGAATATAGTTTGTGTCCACTTTGGTACTCGTTATAGAAGAGGCTTTTCTTAAATTCGAAGCTCCTTTTTGTCCATTTACAAGCACAGGGTAATTCTCAGTAAATGGTCCAGCATTCTGCTGACCTTCCTCAAGAAGATAGAAGGGGGGGTAGAATTTTATTCCGCTTGCAGTTGTAAGTGTTAAATATGTGGTACCTTTATCTGTACTCCTAACGCTATATTTCTTGGTGTCGTCCCATTTCATAAGATGGCTCATAACGTGTACGTGGTCGTGCCCAGCGATAACTAAGTCCACGCCTTGGTCTGTCATCAGCTTTTCCAAACCACCTTCTATGAGAAACCCAATATCTTCGTCTGCGGAATGGGCAGAAATGCTTGTGGTGGATTTATGGTGCTGAACTATAAGCCAATCGTATTTTCCAGAATGGGCAGTTTTTGCGGCTTCAATAACCTTCTTATATTCTGCTATGGCTGCTGCTATATTACTGCTTGTTTGAGAATAACCTGTATTTAATGCTACAATAAGGAGGTTGTTATAGAGATAGTAATAACTGCCTGCGGTACCGCTATACATATTGCTAGAAGAATTCAAATTAGGCATATTGAAATGATGGAAGTATTGGGTGTGCAAATCGTGGTTGCCAACTACAGGAGCAAAAGGAATGTTGCGTAATGGCTCTGGAGCAAAGAATACTTTGTATTCGTCTTCTTTATAGGTTATTCCACCGTCAACTTGGTCGCCTGAGGAAAGTATGAATGTAGCTTCTTTTGCGGCTATTTTGCTGACAATATCTTTCCAAGCCAGAGCAGTAGTAGTGATAGGTGTTGGTTTGGTATTAGCATCTTGATCGCCGGTGGTAACTTGTGGATCTGACACTACTGCAAATGTGAAAACACTGCCAGAGGGGGGAGTTTTGTAGTTATAGTCATAGCTCCAGTCTGTACCGTTATTTGATACGGAGTATTTGTAAACAGTATTTGGAGTTAAGTCGGTAAGGGTAGCTTTATGATGAGACTTGCCTGTTGCAGCGTTTGCTGTTGTTCCAGTAAAAGTTTTTACAAGGCCGCCGGTTGCATTTAAAAGGCGAACTTCTGTTTTGCTGTTGCTGCTGTTTCTATCTGAAATCCAATTGAGATTTACGCTTGCTGTGGTTGCCCCTGGTGTTAGCCCGTGCATTTCTGGAGCGAACTTTGTTCCGTAAGACAGAGAGCCGCTACTACCAGCTACAGCCACACTACTGCTAGACCCTCTGCTGCTAGACACCCCACCGCTAGAGCTAGACGCAGATACATTCGCAGAACTGCTGCTTGCGGCAAGGCTACTGCTAGACTCACCGCTGCTAGATATGCCATCGCTAAAACTGGAGCTAGATACTGTGCTTACGGAACTGCTGGAACTTATAGAGCTATTGGAATTGCTGCTTGCAACGGCACTACTAGAGGAGGCATCGCTACTGCTTGAAGGCTCTACTGCAATATCAGAAGACGAAGAAATGTCAACATTTTGTTCGGGAGCATTATTACTACTATTGCAGGCAATAGCCAACAGACTAGCGAAAAATAGATACCAGCACTTATATTTCATAATATGCCTCCTAATTTTAATATAGAAAATTCTTAACCGATTTGTAATGGAAATGTAACTGTCCAAAATGTGTTTAAACACTGTTTAAACATTTTTTAGACACTTTAAAACTGCGAAATTAACTCGGAAATGCGTTTTTTTGCTTGGCACGGAAATTGTCTTTATTATAGAAAATACAACAAGAGGTTTCTCATGAAAAAAGAATCTAAATCTTTCTTTGATGTACTTACGTGCACGGGTGTGCAAGTTTATCCTTTCAAAGAGTCCAGTGGAAAAACAAAAGCTTTTGCGAGGGTAACTCTAAATGAGCAACTCCAGCTCACGGGGCTTAGAGTTGTGGACGGTGTGAACGGATTTTTTGTTTCTTATCCGATTGACCCGCGCAACAAAGAAGAGGATTACCACTCAATTTACTATCCGCTGAACAAGGAATTGCGCGAGCATATTGAGCAGTGCATATTGGAGAAATATCAAGAGATTGCCGCTGCATAATGTTCCAAAGAATAAAAAGTGCGGCACTCCGCGGCATAGAGGCAATCCCTGTGGAAATAGAGGTGGATAGCACTTCAGGGCTCCCAGGGTTTTCGCTTGTGGGTTTGCCAGATAATGCCGTGCGCGAGGCAAGGGAGCGGGTGGTTGCCGCTATGCGAAGTTGCGGATTTTACGGTTGCTCCACCAGAATGACCGTGAATATGTCGCCTGCGGATTTGCGCAAGGAAGGTGCTGCTTTTGACCTTGGGCTTGCTATTGGAATACTAACTGCAACGGAACAAATTGTAGTTAATGAGCTTGAAAATTTTTTGTTTTTGGGCGAACTTTCTTTGGACGGCAAACTGCGCCCTGTTCACGGAGTTTTGGCGGTTGCGGCAAATCTTGCCCGTAGCGCGCCGCAAACTGTTCTCGTTGTTCCTCACGAAAATGCACAGGAAGCAACTTGCGTGGAAAGGCTTAAAGTTATAGCACCAAAGACCTTGGAAGAATGTTTAAACGGGTTGCAGAGACCTGAACGGGTTTATTGTTCCTACCCAGAATGTGGTTCTGTCTCTGCAGCCCAAAACAAAATCCCAGATTTTTCTCAAGTGTATGGAATGGCAAATGTTAAACGCGCTCTTGAAATTTCCGCAGCCGGAGCACATAATTTTCTTTTGGTGGGCTCGCCGGGTTCTGGAAAAACTCTTTCTGCTCGTTGTTTGCCGGGCATTTTGCCAGCTATGCGCCAAAGCGAATCTTTAGAGAGCACAATAATACACTCGTGTGCAGGAACTTTTAATTTCAGTGAAGGCTTGATGAAAAGCCGCCCTTTTAGGTCGCCACATCACACGGCAACTGTTGCCTCTCTTGTTGGCGGAATGAAGCTCAGACCAGGCGAGGCAAGCCTTGCGCACAACGGGGTTCTTTTTTTGGATGAGTTGCCGGAGTTTCAGCGAACGGCATTGGAGAGCTTGAGGCAGCCTTTGGAAGAGGGCATAATTCGTTTGAACAGAGCTAGAGGCAGTATAAACTTTCCAGCAAATTTTGTTTTGGGTGCAGCTATGAATCCTTGCCCTTGTGGTTATGCAATGGATAAACGCAGAGATTGCCGCTGTATGCCCGAAACCATAAAACGCTACAGAGCTAAGGTATCTGGCCCCTTGTTAGACAGAATAGACCTTCAAGTGTCGGTTCCCTCTGTTCCAATAGACGAAAACAGATTGAGCGGAGGCGGCGAAAGTTCAGAGGAAATACAAAAACGTGTTGAAGCAGCTTGCGAAATTCAGGAGAATCGGCTTGGTGGGAGAAAAATTTTTCGCAATGGGCATTTAGATGGCAAAACCATTAAAGACATTCTTTTTTGGGAAAGCGAATCAGAAAATTTTGCGATGAAAGCAGCGGAAAAATGGCGAATGAGTCACAGAGGTTACGACAGAATGCTGAAAGTTGCCCGCACCATTGCGGATTTGAGACGTAGCAGCAGGGTAGAGAGAGCAGACCTTGCAGAGGCCATTCAGTACAGAGCCTTGGAGACTGCATGGATAGATTGATATTTTCTACTTTTGGATTTTATATGAGTGATAGCTGTTACAATGGAAAGAGCAAATTTATTTTCATCACAGGTGGGGTTTTGTCTGGTCTTGGCAAAGGAGTGGCAGCAGCATCCATAGGTGCATTGCTCTCTCGTTTTCGCGTGATTCCGGTGAAATGCGATGGCTATTTGAATGTTGACCCCGGCACTATGAACCCAATTGAGCACGGCGAGGTTTTTGTTTTAGACGATGGTGGCGAAGTTGATATGGACTTTGGTCATTATGAGCGTTTTTTGGGAATAAATGCCAAATCTGAATGGAACTTAACTATGGGCAAGGTGTTCTCTACCTTGGTGGAGAGGGAAAAGCAGGGTGTTTATGCTGGTACAACAATTCAATTCATTCCACACGTGACCGATGTTATAAAAGACCATTTTTTTAGAATTTCTAGCAAAGAAAATGCAGATATATTGCTTGTTGAAATTGGCGGCACGGTGGGAGATTTGGAAAATGAGTTTTACATAGAAGCGGCACGCCAGCTTTCGCACATAGTGGGACCAGACAAATGTCTTTTTGCGCATTTAACTTATGTTCCAATTCCAACAGGAACTCAAGAGCAAAAATCAAAACCAACGCAAATGTCTGTTCGTGATTTGAATGAAAAGGGAATTTACCCAGATATAATAATAGGCCGTTGCAGCAAGCAGCTAACTCCAAAAATCAAAGAGAAAATTGCGCTTTACGGAAATATTCCCAGCAAAAATGTTATATCAGAATTAGATGTGAAATCTGTTTATGAAATTCCGCTTGGCTTTCAAGAAGAGGGAATTTTAGACATAATATTTAAAAAATTAAAACTGGCCGGAGCAAATTCGCCTAGAATGAACGAGTGGAAACGCCTTGTTGAGGTTAGCAAAAAAAATTACAAAGAACCTAAGAAAACTCTGAAAATTGCTCTGTGCGGAAAATATACCAAGCTGGAAGATTCTTACGCAAGCATTAGAGAAGCTATAAATCACGCCGCTACGCATTTGAACCTCTCTTGCAATTTGAAAATGATAGACACAGAACTTCTTGAAAAATCTGAAAATACAAATAATTTGGAATACATAAAAAACCAGCTTGCAGATGTTGATGCTGTGATAGTGCCGAGCGGTTTGGGGAGGCGTGGAATGGAAGGGAAAATTTCTGTTATACATGCGGCTCGCGAAATGAAAATTCCTTTTCTTGGAATTGGATATGGAATGCAGCTTGCGGTTGTGGAATTTGCTCGCCATAAATGCGGCTTACCACTTGCCGGCACTGTGGAAGTTGAATCTGAGGGCATAGAGGTAAAAGAACCTGTTATTGCATATTTGCCAGGTCCAGAATATGTTAAAGTTTTAGACGGAATGCTCAGAAAAGGCGGGCACGATGTTTTTTTGAAAAAAGGTTCTTTAGTGGAAAAAATTTACGATGGGGCTTCTATAATAAGAGAGAGATTCAGGCATCGCCACGAAGTTAATCCCAGATACGTTAGCAAAATAGAAGAAAACGGAATGCTATTTTCTGGCCATTCTGCTAAACAAGACTGCATAATGCATATTATGGAAATAACAGACCATCCCTTTTTTGTGGGTTGCCAATTTCACCCAGAACTTACATCAAATTTATTGAAGCCAGCCCCATTATTTTACCATTTGCTAAAAGCTGGCGAAAAGAGAAACAGCGGTAGAACAGAGAATGAATAGCGCAGAAAAAAGTTTTTTGTGTTTGGCTCTTTTTCTTTTCGCTTTGGGCGGTGTTTCACGACTAGGATTTTTCAGCGAAATTTCTCCTTTGGAAAGCGTTTTTTTGCCTATGAGCGAAGAGGCTGTTTTAGATTCAGTTGCTATTGTTGATACCATTGATAATGAAGCAACAGCGAGTGACGATGAAGATGCCAAATTTGCAAAACACAAAAGGGAAAAGAAACCAAAAAAGAAAGCTCCGGCATTTCCGCTTCCCATAAATAGCGCAAGCAATGAAGACTTGTGTTTTATAAAAGGAGTTGGCCCTTCTCTTGCGCAAAAGATAATTGATTATAGAGAAAAAAATGGCAATTTTCGCACAGCAAAAGATTTGGAGAAAGTTCCCGGAATTGGTGCAAAGAAAAGGCAGGCTATGGAAGAATTTGTGAGGTTTGACTGATGGAAGTTTGCATTGAACAAGGCGTGCTTCGCATAATAAAAGATTTTAGCCTTGTTTTGAGCAGCCAAAAAATAAGCCATTTTGTTTTGCAAAACAGCCTTGGCCCTTGGGAAATTTTCGTTTACGAAGAAGATGTTTATGCCGCCGAGACCCAAATAGCTCTCTACAAACAAGAAAACCCAGACTGGGACAAAGAAACAGTAGCACTCCCTATGTTAAGGCCAAGCACTCAACCGCTTTGGTTTTTGCTTATTCCTGTGCTTTGCACATTCTTTCAGTTTTCAAATTACGGAGTGGAGAATTTTGGGATAGCAGATGCGAGCAGAATTTTAAAAGGAGAATGGTGGAGACTTTTCACAGCGCAAACGCTTCACTCTAGCAACTATCACTTGGTTTCAAATTTGCTCACGGGTTATTTTGTGTTTTCTTTAATATCTTTTAAAATGCCGCTTGCCCGCATTGCTCCTTTTATAGTGCTCGCTGCGGCACTTGCAAATTTAGAAACTGCTTTTTTAATGAAAAATTATTTTTCTCTTGGATTTTCGTCAACGGTATTTGCCGGTTTGGGTGCCCTTGCTACTCTTGAAGTTAGGGTGTTGAAAAGGGAGAATTTTAGCAGGCGCATAGTTCCATGGTTCGCGGTGTTTTTGCTTGCGGTATTTTTGGGCATTGGAGATGAAACTTCAAAGGTGGATATACCTGGGCATTTTTTTGGACTTATTATGGGAGCCATTGCGGGTTTTGCCCCGTCCAAAAAATGGCTACGCTGGGGCGAACCCATAGGAAAACTTGATGTTTTTATTGTGCTTGCTATTTATGCGTTTTTTGCCCTGGTGTGGCAGGTTGCCTTTTGAGCAAAGCCCCGCACAGGAATATTGAAAATATTATGCTGGTAAAGAGAAAGGCCATTATTCCCATGCAAGCGAGATCTCCAATGCTTTTTAAACCCTTGTGAGCGGTGAAGAGCATTCCCACAAAACCTGCGGCTGTTGTGGTTGCGCTTGCCATAACATTGCGCCCAGTGGTATCTAAAAGTTCGCGAATTCCAACTTCGCTATGTGTCCATTTCATAATAATGTGAACTGCAAAATCAATGCCCAGCCCCAAAACCATTGGAATAACAATAACATTGTAAATGCCTATTTTTCCAAAGTCAAAGAAATGCGTTAAAAAGCCCATAAGCCCAATGGTGAAGAGTATTCCAGAGGCAAAAGATAAAAATCCAGATGCGAAGAGAGAGGGTTTTCTGAGGCTAATCACAAGGGTTAAGAATATTATGACAGTTATTAAAATTGCCAAATTAAAACTATCTTCCTTAACAGAATCTATAACATCTGAAAGAATAAACTGTGAAGAGAATACTCTGAGTTTTTCTCCGTCAAAATTCCAGTCGCTGAAATCTTTTTGGAATTTATGAACCGCACGAGCGTCCCAGCTTTCATAGCGTCCGTAAATAAAACCTATTTTACCATAACTCCCGTCTTTTTCTTTGAGCAAATCAAGCGCCCATTCTGGTATGTCTTTTGCATCAAAGGTTTTTTCAACTTGCGTTAAATCTCTCAGTGCGGCTATGTTGGTGGAATCATCGCCGGTGGCTTTGTCAAAAACCCTTGCTTCTGCAAGTTCGCGAATTTCCTCTATTATTTCCAGTCTCTCTTTTTGCGCATCTTGCGGAGGTACAAATGTTTTAAGGGTTAAAAAGCTACGCAAGGTAGGTTCTTTTTCTTTGTGCAAACGAATCATCAGAGTATCGTAGAGCTTATCCAGTTGTTCTGTTTTAGAACCCATCACCGCGGCTGGCTGAGAGGATTTGCGACCGCTTGAAATAGTTGCTCCAGCAGAAATGCCTTTTTCCGCGGTTTGCTTGGTGGCCTCTCTACGTAAATTATTGAGGTTGTGTTCAAATTCAGCATAAGGTGCAAAGAACAATAAAATTACTGTTAAAATAGCAGTGGTTATAGCGCAGCGTTTAAAGAATTTGAAAATTCTGGATTCGTCCCAGGTTGCAGGCAAAAAGCTATTTTTTGGTGCATGCGGAATACCACCGGAGCATATTGAAAACACCGGCAAAATTAAAAAAGAAGTTATCATGCTGAACAAAACACCAAAAGATGCCACAACTCCAAACTCGTAAAAACCGCGGAAATGCGCAGCCAAAAGCGTTAAAAATGCAGCGATTGTTGTTCCGCTGGCTAATATGAATGGTTTAAACATTTCTTTTTGAGCTTCTTTCAAGGCTTCTTCCAAGTTGAGATTTTCAAGAAATTTTTGCGTTGTGCCAAGCATGTGTATGGAATAATCTATGCCTATGCCTAAAATTATGGTGGCTACAAAAACTGTGAATGGGTTTAAGGTTCCATAAAAAATAGCAGTAACAGCAAGCATAGGAAGGCAGGCGTAAAGTACTGTTGCTATAACAAGGAAAGGACCTTTTACACTTCTGAAAAACCAAATTGTTATGGCTATTATTAAAACGAGGCTTATGGCAAAAGATGTAACGGAATCGTTTTGCAAATCTTCTACTTCTTTTAAACCCTCGTAGGTTCCTTCAACGGAAAAGCGTACAGGCAAGTTGTGATATTTTTTTGAAAAATATTGCAAAAGCGTGTCGGAGCGAGCTAGTATGTGCCCAACAAAGGCATAATCTGTGGATGGCAAGGTTAATTTTGCCTGCACTGTTCCGTTAAATAAAATTTTACCAGTGCTATCTGGTCTGGGGCAGCCAATGAATCTTGTTTTTAAGTGCTCTGGAACAGGACCCTTGTTATCCCAAGGCGGAGGCCCTTGTACTACTTCTGCGGTATCTGCGGTATCTTTTTTATCGGATTTAAAAAATGAGTCAAAGGCACCTGCGGCTTCGTCTGGGAGCCCAAGTTCCTGAGGAATGTTTGCATCAAACCAAACTCGCTTTTTCTTTGGCTCGCTTTGCACCAAATCAACCACAAAGGGCAAGTTTTTTCTGCCTATTTCCAATTGCACTTCTTCTAGGTTATCTCTAATGTGTTCCAGATGTTCAATAGGCAAGTAGAGCAGAGCGTTGTCTTTGAAAAATTTGTTGTCGTTGTCTATTTGAGTGGAAACAAAATCGCCCACCCATTTTTCTTCAATATAAGCCCTTATTTCTTTTTGAAGCGAATCCACAATATCCACATTTTCGCTCTGAATAGCTATCATAAAGCGGTCTGTGCTACCAAAGCGTGTGTAAGATTCTTTTAACGCAATAACGCTAGGAGTTGAATCTGGCAAGAGCTTGGACAAATCTGCATCTAGTTTCAAGCCAGGGTAAACAAGTATAGGGAACAGGCATATAAGTGCAAAGCAAATATAGAATGCCAGCGTTTTGAATTTATTTTTGCAAACAAAGGATATATACCAATTTGCAAAACGTTCTTGAAAGGGGAGGTTGGAATTTGGCATGGGTAGAATATAGTAAATTGTCTGAACTTTTGCCTCCAGAGCAAGCTCTCACCCTTTTCTTTCAACCCGTGCAAATTGTGTTGTTTAGAACGAAACGGGATTAGAATTAAGCATAGCTAAAAAATCTGCAGGTTCCAAACAAAGGACTTTTGATTTTGTAAAATCTTCTTTATTTCTGGAAACTATGCAATCTACATCATTTTGCAAAGAACTCACCTCTATTACAGCATCTTCAAAATCTTTTATTTGAGATTTTAAAGCATTCCTTAAAATATTTTCATCTATAGAAATAATTTTAAACATATCCATAATTGAAATCAAAATATTATTGACAATATCGCTTTCTTTGTCTTTTTCCAAAAAATATGACAACGTTGTAATTTCGTGAGCGCAAACATAACCTTGAATTTTTTTATCAGAACAGAGTTGTATAATTTGTTTTGCTAGTTCGTAAAAATTTCGTTTGTTCAGAAAATCTAAAATTATGTTTATATCAACGAGAATTTTTTTCATAAAATTCCTTGCGAAGTTCTAATTTATCTGGAATTGGATTATCTTTGAATATTCCGTAAAAATCCATAAGAGAACTACCTGACATTGCTACTTCCCTGATATTCTGTTTTTTCTGAATATATGAATGAATTGCGTCGGATATTATTTCCGAAACAGACCGAGCCTCGCTTCGAGCCTCGGCATTTATTTGCTCAAGCAAATCTTCATTTATGGATAGTGTGGTCATAGATGAAAATATAGTAAAAAGCTAACCCAACGGCGAGCTTACAACTCACCCTTTTCTTTCAACCCGTGCAAAATCTCGTCTATCCTTGCAGCGTGCTGCAAGTTTTCGTCAAAAACAAAGTGGAGTTCGGGAAATTTGCGGAGTTTTATGAGTTTTGCGAGGTGTGAGCGTATAAATCCGGCGGATTGTTGCAGGGCGTTTAGGCTTTTCATCTGTTCTTGTTTTGAGCCCAAAACAGAAACCCTCACTTTTGCGAAAGAAAGGTCTGCACTAACATCAACGCGGGAAATAGAGGCCAAGCCTACATTTGGGTTCTTCAAACCGTTGTGCAAAAGAGTAGAAATCTCTTTTTGCATCTCTGCGCCAAGTCTATCGGTTCTTATGCTCATTTATTTTCCTTAGCTACATCTGCCAAAGTACGAGCAACAGATACCTGTTTAAAGAATATCAGAACATCGCCTTCTTCTATATTATCGTAGCCTCTGAGACCAATGCCGCATTCAAGGCCAGTTTTAACAGAAGAAACATCGTCTTTCACACGCTTTAGCGACTGAACCTTTGTTAGGCCAAGTTCAACGCCATCTCTATAAACGCGAACTTGAGATTCTCTATCCACTTCACCGCTCTTTACCATACATCCGGCAATCAAGCCAACTTTTGGTATTTTAAATACCTGACGAATTTCGGCTTCGCCTGTGACCTCTTCTTTGTTCACAGGTTTTAGCAAGCCTTCTATTGCGCCCTTTATTTCTTCTATAACATCGTATATAACGCGGTAGGTTTTAATTTCAACGCCTTCTTGCTCCGCAAGTTCTCTTATGGAATGAGAGGGCATTAAATGGAAAGCAACTATAATTGCATTGGAAATAGAAGCCAAACGTACGTCGTCATCGTTAATTGCGCCAACACCTTTGCGAACAATTTTGATTTTCACTTCGTTGTTTGAGAGGTTGGTCAAAGACTCTGCGAGCGCTTCGCAAGAACCTGCAACATCGGTTTTTATCACAAGGTTAAGCTCAGATATTTTACCAGACTTTGCTTCGTCGTAAACCTGTTCAAGAGACATGTGAGTTTTAAAGCGCAAGGCTCTTTCGTGAGCTGTTTGCTGACGTTTAGCCGCAATTTCGGAGGCAGCTTGATCGCTTTCCACAACAACCAAATCATCGCCTGCTTGCGGAGTGCCGTTGAATCCCAAAACTTGGCAAGGCGTACTTGGGCCTGCTTCTTTTAAACTATCGCCGTGCTCGTTGAACAAGGCGCGAACTCTGCCGCTGTAATTTCCGCACACAAAGCAATCGCGAACTCGCAAGGTTCCGTTTTGAACCAAAATGGTGGCTATTGTTCCCTTGCCCGCATCTAAGCGGCTTTCTACAACAGCACCTCTTGCGCTTGCATTTGGATTTGCTCTTAATTCCAAAACATCAGATTCCAAAGCGAGAGTTTCTAGCAATTTTTCTATGCCTTCTCCGGTTTTAACAGATATTTTAACACAGCTAACACTGCCGCCCCATTCGTCCACCTGCACACCTCTTTCGGAGAGCTGAGACATTATTTTATCGGGGTTTGCGGTTGGCAAATCTATTTTTGTGATTGCAACAAGAATAGGAACATTTGCCATTTTTGCAAGTTCAATTGATTCCACAGTTTGCGGCATAACCATTGAGTCTGCGGCAACCACCAAAACTATAACATCGGTAACTTGCGAACCACGAGTACGCATCGCGTTAAAGGCTTCGTGACCTGGAGTATCCAAGAACGTGATTTTCCCGTTTGGAGTTTCTACCTCATAAGCACCTATATGCTGAGTTATGCCGCCAGATTCTCCGCGTACCACATTGGTTTTGCGAATATAATCCAAGAGTGAGGTTTTTCCGTGATCTACGTGACCCATAACAGTCACCACCGGGTGCCTTGGTCTCAAATTCTCTTCTGCATCTGCCTGAATACCGAGTGTTTCTTCTTGGTATTCTTCTTGAAGCCGAGCTTCAAAACCAAATTCGGATGCTATTATTTGCACCATATCAAAATCCAAGCGTTTGTTTATGGTTAGCATTTCGTTCATTTCCATGCACTTGCCAATAACGCTTGCAGAGGGCTGTTCCATAAGGCTCGCTAGCTCGCCAACAGAAACAGAAGCAGAAACGTATATCACCTTTGAGGCTTCGGCTCCCTCGGCTTGGATTTTGTCTTTGTTATATACTTTTTTAACGGGGGTTTTGGAGAGAGAAACCAAAACGTCAGAAACTCTTTTTTGAGCCTTTTCAATATTTTCTTTTTGAATTTCCCTCTCTCTCAGAGAGTCTTTTCCTTTTTTGCCACGCTTGCGGGAATCGCCGTGGCCGCCGCCTTTGCCTGTGCGGGTTCTGTTGTCTAAAAAGTCTTTGTGAGCTGGTGCGTTTGCAGATAAAACATCTTGCAGAGTTGTGCCAAATCCAGGGCGCCGGGTTTGTAGTCCGGCTTGTGCTTTGTTTTCTGTTTGCCTTGGCTGTATGCGCAAATTTCCGCTGTAGCCAGTTGCGGAAGTTTGTTTTGAACCGTTGTTTCTATTGTTGTTATTGTTTTGCTGATTTTTGCCACCTTTGTTTTTATCGCCCCTGTTGTTGCGCATGGTGGCTTTTTCTTGCTTGCTCTTTTGAATTCGCGCTAAAATTGCAGGATCCACAACCTTTGAAACATCGGCTGTGAATGCAACTGTTTTTTTAGGTTCGCTTGCAACAGACTGCTGTTCGGTTTGTTCAATTTGTTCCTGTTCTGGTTCTTCTAATGTTTCTTCTTTATGAATTTCGGGTTTTGCGGCAATATGTTTCTCTACCTGTTTTTTTTCTGGTGCTGGCTTTGGGCGTTCGGTTTTTTGTACTGGCGTGGGAGGTACAGCAGCTACGCTTGCTGCTGGTTCTTGCTCTACCGCTGGTGGTGGTGCAGGTGGTTCTTTTGGTGGTGCAGCCTTTGCTTGCGATGCAGGCTTTGTTGGTTTGTCTATTTTTTTTAGTGTTGTTAAGGTACTTTTTCCACCAGAACTCTCCGACTTTTCGGCTTTGGTTTTTTTCACACCTTTATTAGCTGGTTTTCTTTTTTGGGCACTTAGAACATCGCCCTTGAAAGAATCCAAAGCTACCTCAGAAACCTTTGTGTTTGTGGATTTAACCAATACGCCGTCCAAGGTTTTTCCTTTCAAATAGTCAAACGTGTCTCCTTGGTCAAAGGAATGTTTTTCTGCCCACGCTTTAATAGATATTAGTTCATTACTCATCAGAGTTTTTTGCCCCGCTTGGAGAAGGTTTTTCCGCATTTTCTTTACTGTTGAACAAAGTGTCCAAAGATGCTGCTTTTTTTGCAACCGTACGAGGGTCTTGAGAATGTATTAGAGTCTCTCTCTCTTCTTCAGAGCTATTTGCCCAGTCCGATTCGCTGAATATGCAAATATCTTTGCCAAGCAGCATACCGGCAAGCCTAACGGCTTGACCTTTGTCGCCTATTACAATTCCAACATCTTCATCGCCAACCACCACAACGGTTCGCGGCGGATTAAAACCTGGAACTTCAAAGGATTTTATTATGTTTATATTGCTGCTTGCGCCAAGTGCTCTGCGAAAGTAAACATCTGGGTCTGGATCCCAATGCACCACGTCTATGCGCTCGTTGTTCAATTCTCTTGTGATGGCTTGCACTCGCTGGCCTTTGAGACCTATGCAAGCACCGGAAGGGTCAACCCTATCGTCTCTTGAAAAAACAGCGACCTTGGCACGGTAGCCCGGTATACGAACTATGCCCTTTATTTCTATTGTGCCATCGTACACTTCTGGAATCTCTTGCTTGAACAATTCCCTAACAAATTCCTTGCTAACTCTGGAAAGAACCACCTGCGCTCCGGTGCCTTTTGACGGCTCGGAAATGCTGTCTATAACGGCTTTCACAGATTGTCCCAGTTTCCAGCGGTCTTTGCTCATGCGGTTGCTGTTTGGAAGCACCGCTTCTACATTGCTGCCTATGGAGATTATGGCGTTGTTCTTTTCAATTCTCAAAACCTGCCCGTTTATCAGAGTGCCTATTTTATGCTTGAAAATTTCAAAAACGCGGTTGCGTTCCACATCTCCCATACGAGCCTTTAACCGCTGGCGTGTTTCTTGAATGGCTAAACGGCCATAGTTTTCAAATGGTAGCTCAACTTCCAGCATATAGCCTGCGGCAGCTTCGGGGTGATATTCCTTTGCTTCTTCTTCAAGCATATACTGCTCGTCCATTTTCTCAACTTCTTCGGGAGAGAGATTTGGGTCGTAGTCGGGGAAATCGTCCACAACCTCTACCCTAAGCACAACTTTTATGTCTTCGGTCTCTGGGTCAACATCCACCTCTATGTTTTTGTGCAGCTTCATGAATTTGCGGGCTGCAGCGATAAGAGATTCTTTAAAAGCAGTGAATACATCTTCTATGGCAACATTTTTTTCTTTTGCCAAAAGCTCCAAAGCTTCCCTAACCATATTGTTTTTCTTTGCTATTTTTTTTGCCATTTTCCACCTTTTTTAGAGTTCTTGTCAAAATCCAGCCCTGGGGAAGAAACCTCTATGGTATAAGCTCCCTCTATTAGGTTGGAATTTGCATCTTTGTCCAATTCTTCGCTTAAATAACGGCTCGTGCTTGCACAGTCCTCAACATCAACTCCGCCGCTCTTATCAATAAAAACTCTCAAAACCTTTCGCTTGCCTATGAAATTTTTTTCAATTTCAACCAAATCCACGCCTGAGCGCTTGCACGCGCCAAGCACCAAAGAATCTAATTTAGATATACCTTCCAGATTTGCCTCTACGAAATTTGCAGTAATATAGAAAATTCTAAATTCCCTTCATGCCTGCTAATAAGAACGCAAATAATGCCCTCGCCAGCGCAATTCGCGAAGTGTTCTCATACATTTCAAGGTTCAAAGGCCAGTTATTCATATTGAAAATAGAAGATTCTCTTTTAGACAACCCCGCGTTTCCGGTGCTAGTAAGGGACATTGCCCAGCTCCACTTTGTGGGGATAAAAGTTCTTATAGTGCCGGGTACAAGGAGCAGCATAGACCGTCAGCTCAAAGCATATAAACTAGAAACCAACTTTCACAAGGGAGTTCGCTTAACCACGCAAGATGCATTGCCGCTGGTGGAGCAGGCCTCGCTTGGGGCGGCGCAGCGCATACTCTCTTATTTAACCGCAAGCGGAATAAATGGCATTCAGGGGAATTGGGTTAGAGCCAGCAGCCTTGGCGTTGCAGATGGCATAGATTATATGCGAACCGGAAAAATAGAGCGCATTGAACGGAGCATTATAGAAAGACTTTTACAAGACGGCTTTGTCCCCATTTTGCCGCCAATTGGTTGGAATAAATTGGGGCACGCATATAATATTTCCAGCACGGAACTCGCAACCGAACTTGGTCGCTACCTTCCGGTTGGCAAACTCTTTTTTATAGGTGAGGAAGGCGGAATTGAGCTTCCAGGTCAAGGCTTGATTTCTGCTTTGGACATCAATCAGGCGAGTGAAGTTTTAAAAACACACCCCAAATTGACTTTTGCGCAAAGGGATTATTTGGAGAACTCAATAAAGGCTTGTCGCAATGGAGTAAAGCGTGTTCATTTGCTTTCTGGAATTATACAGGGAAATATTTTACAAGAGGTATTTTCTAGCCGTGGCAATGGAACTATGGTTTATGCGAATGAATACCGAAATTTGCGCCCTATAACCATAGAAGACATCCCAGATATGCTTCGCATTATGCAAAGCTATGTGGAAGGTGGGCTTTTGATTTCTAGAAGCCAAGAAGATATAGAAGCCAAACTTGAAGACTACATTGTTTATGAAGTGGATAATGCCATTCACGGCTGCGGAGCATTGCACGTGTACGAAAACAACTGCTGCGAAATAGCCGCCATTGCCGTTGGCGCAAACTACAAAGATGCCGGAGTTGGCGAAGCCGTTGTGAATTTTTTAATAGAAAAGGCAAAAAAACAAAAAGCAAAAAAACTTTTCCTTTTAACAACTCAGGCTTCCGACTGGTTCTATAGCTTTGGTTTTAAAGACGGTTCAGTAGAAGATTTGCCTCCTTCAAAAAAGGAGAAATACGATGTTAAGAGGCTTTCTAAGATATTGGTGATGAAGGTGTAGCACAGTTGCTATGTGGGCGTGGAGTTCTTTCTGGAAAAACCAGAAATCTTCTCAAAACAAAGTTCCCAATAAAGCCTAGAATTGCAGCGATGAATTTTGATAAAACCAATCCGCAAGAAAGCGCGATTAACCCTTGCGTTAAACCAAAATCCAAAGCACCCATAAATGATACAGAAATTAGGTACAAAAATAATTCGCCGGGCGTTTTCCACCGTGCATTATGCCTGAATAAAATCAAAATACATAAGGTATAATTAAGGGCAGCAGCCAAAATAAAAGAACCAGCAATTGAATAATTTATTGGAATTGAGAGAAAGTTTCCAAACACAAAAAATACCATATTGGCAAGCAATGACACTCCACCTATAAACAGATATATCAATATTTGCATAGGAAGAGGTGCTGTATGCGCTCCGTAATGAAATAGGCAATACAATGCCCAAACGCCGTCTTTCCAGCCAATTTTTTTGCCCTCTTCATAGCTCCTAGGATTGTAAGAAATAGCAGTTTCGTAAACGCGATAACCACCTTGGGCAACTTTTGTTGTCACTTCTGGTTCAAATCCAAATCTATCCTCTTTGAGCAGCGGTGCTATTTGCTTAATAGTTTCTTTTCTGAATAGCTTGTAACAGGTTTCCATATCGGTTATATCCAAATTCGTAAACATATTTGAAATCATAGTGAGCGACTTATTCATCCATGTATGCCAAAAATAAAGTACCCTTCGTGTATCGGGTTTCAGATACCTTGAGCCATATACAACATCGGCTTTATTTTCCAAAAGCGGTTTAAGCATTTCTAAATATTCAAGGGGGTTGTATTCATCGTCTGCGTCTTGTATGCCTATGTAGTCGCCGGTAGCTGCCATTAAACCAGTTCTCAGTGCTGCGCCCTTACCGCGATTCTTTTCGTGGGTAAATATTTTTATTTCGGGGTATTTTTTGGAAATTTCTGATAGCTTTTCTGCTGATTTATCGGTAGAGCAGTCGTTCACAACCACAATCTCTAGGGCAAAATTTTGATTCTCATTTGTTTTACGCACCTTTTCTATACAATTCTCAATTGTATTTTCTTCATTATAGCACGGGATAATCAATGAAAGAGTAAAATTCGCCATTTTAAGTAATAAATATAGTAAACGTTGTTACTATATTAAACATCAATGAAAGAACCTTTTTTAGAACCAATTTTGCGCAGAATGCGCATAGCGAAAGTTTTGCCTATTTTGAGGAAATTCCCAGAATGCAAGCTCTTGGATGTGGGTTGCGGCTGGGAGGCAAAATTCCTGAAATCGGTTGAGCCTTATATAACGAGTGGGGTAGGCATAGATTTTAAAGCTCCGAGTTTGGAGAGTGCAAACCTAAAAACAATAAGTGCTACCTTAGACAATAAATTGCCATTTGAAGACAATTCTTTTGATGTGGTTAGTTTAATGGCCGTTTTGGAGCATTTGGAAAAGCCTTTGGATATTTTGCGGGAAATTCGCAGGGTTTTAAAAGAAGGTGGCGTGTTGATTGGAACAGTGCCGAGCAAAGCGGCAAAACCTGTGTTGGAATTTTTGAGTTACAAAATTGGAATTGTGAGCGAGGCAGAAATTCGCGACCATAAGCAGTATTTTAATAAAAAAGATTTATTGGAAATTTTTGCCCAAGCTGGTTTCAAAAATGTGGAGCATAAGTATTTTCAATTTGGTATGAATAATTTTTTTGTGGCTGGGGATTCAATTTTCAACAGATTAAATACGACTGATAAACTCGCTCGCGTTTAATACTGAAATTTTGCAGTTTGAGAAATCGAAGCCTCACAGTGAGGCTCTCTTATCAAAAAATAATCTAAAAATACATTGGTATCTATGAAAATTTTGCTAGTCATGAAGAACGTGCTTGTTAAAAAGATACTCAAATTTTAGATCATCTTCGGTTTTGCCCTCTGGCAGCCTATAAGCTCCATACATTTCCTTAATCTCCGGAGAGAGTTCGTAGTTTGATTTACCTTTAGGTGGAGGCTCTTCAAGATTCTCCAAAAAATCGCTTATTAAAGCAGACAAACTGTTGTTTTGCTTTTGCGCTATGCGTTTTCCCTTTTTTATTAAAACCGGTGAAACGCTCAATGTTAATTTTGCTACACTCATACGTAATATTTAATATAGAAAATTACGTATATAAATTCATTATTACGCCCCAATACCCAAAAATATCACATAAAATTGCCGTTTTTACACAAAACGGCATAAAAAATGACAGAAAAATGACATTTGTGCTGATTTTTTAGCCTCAGTGCATAAAAATAATGTATATTAACAATGTTAACATAACCCGGTCAAAAATTTTAAGGAATTTTTGGCCATAAAAATAAGGAGTCTCCTATGAAGACACAAAAAAAGGGCTTTACCCTCATTGAATTGATGGTCGTTATAGTGATCATCGGTATTTTGGCAGCTATTGCCATTCCAAAACTCTTTGGCATGAGCGCCAAGGCAAAAGCACAAGAAGTTCCTGGCGCAGCAGGCACTTGGACTAAGATGCAAGCCGCTTATGTAATGGAAACTGGTAAGTTAGGTGGAAATAAGAAAATTGCTTATCTGTTCCCCGGAGAAACTACTTATGGAAAGACTGGTGATACCGGAGCGGGTTTTACTTATGGTGTTGATATAGACTCTGAAGCAGAGAAATCTGTATCTACTGATAAAATTAGTTGGACCGCCCAACCCAAAAATAAACTTAACGATTGTAACAATAGTGCGGTTGGATGGACAGCAACGATTGATATGGCTGCAGCAGTTTCTGCTACTGCCGCTCCTGACTGCCTAATATTGACTCCAAACTTTAAGAATTTAAAATAAGCTGTGTTTATGAATAACAAGCTCCTTCTCCTCAAGGGGAGAGGGTCTCTTTTCTTTTTATTCTTTGCCTGCCTAGTCCCTTTTGCAATTTTTATTCTGCCAATACTCGGCTATAAAGATTTTGTCTATAAATTAGACTCTTATTCTCCCTTTTGGGTCTTTTCCCTGCAACTGGGAATTGGACTTTTGCTATTTGCAAAACTCTCCAAAGATTTTTATCTGTGGCTTAAAGAACTTATCCCTTATCCCTTGTCCCTTATCCCTGTATTTTTAATTGTAGGCTTCGCCCTCGCTGTGAGCATTGCCTTTATAGAACCCCGTTCCCGCGTTCAGGCAGATGAATCCATACATTATGTTATTGCCCAAAATCTCTACTACAATCAAATTGGCCAGCTTTGTATCCAAGGTCTTTTTATGGAAGATGGTATGGCTTGCGTTATGGGTGGCACAGTAAAAACAAGGGGGCTTAGTTATATTTATATGCTTGGAATGCCATTTTTTGGTACTGATTTGTATTGGGTACATAATTTGCATCTGTTCTTTTTGGTGCTTGCGTTGATTTCGTTTTATTTGGCATTGGTGGCTTGGTTGCCCGTTGCAGGTAGGGGCAGCCACGGGGAGCTGCCCCTACTGGCGGTGGCATTGCTCGCGACTTGTCCTATTTTGTTGTTTTGTTTTCGTTCTGCTTCTGTGGAACCTATTTATGTGACAATGTTTGGGGTTTCGCTTTTGTTCTTGAAATGGGCTTATGATAGAGATACTACTAGGCACTGGCTATTGCTCGCTTTGACTCTTGCGTTTTTTGCGCAAACTCGCTCAGAAACTGTATTTTGTTTATTCGCATTTATTGGGGTGGTTTTATACAGAAAGAAATTTCGGGTTCTTGATTTTCAATTCGGGGCTTTCCTCTCTACCCTATCATTCTTTTCACTCCCTGTTCTTTGCACTCTTTCTTATAATAGAGATAGCGATTTGCAAGGCGGTACTTATGGCGCGCACGGGCATTTATTTGGTAATATAGTAGCAGATTTTAAAATAATGGCATTGCCGCATACAAGCGATGATGGTACACTTGTATATCCATTTTTGCCTTATTTCACTTGGCTTGCCATATTCGGTTTAATAACATTGATTGTTTTAACCATAAAAGAAATTCGTTCAAAAAAATCCACACCCTATAAATATATATCCGCATTTATTCTTATCCTATCCCCTCAATACCTTATTCTCTTTGATGGAGTTAGTGCAGACTTGAATTTAGGAATTCAACAGAGATTTACCTTGGTTATTTTGCCAGTAATGGCTTTTTTAGGAGCTTTGTTTTTATGTGGGGCAGGAACAGTGCTAAAGAAAATAAGGTTATTTAATAATGTAAATCCTATCATCCCAAAAATCGGGGTTATTGCAATAATTTTAAGTACCTGCCTGCTTGAATATAAAACATTCATAAAAGATATTCCAAATATAAATAATTTCGTTGCTATAGAAGAATATGAGGTTAATAAATGGATAAGGGAAAAAGAGCAAAAACGCATATTGCTTTTTTATTGGCATCCGCTTTTGACACTTGCACACGGTCACTCCACATACTCATATAATAATCTTTTAGATTTGAACTCCAAAGATTTAAATGAAATATTAGAGGATTACAATGGAGAGGTTTATTTTATCAACCCAAGTACCTGTGATATCACAGTTGGACATCCAAAAATGCAAGCTAGCAATACTTTTAGGTATTGCGATAGAGCTATACGTTACTTCAATACAGAGGAAGTTTTCAGCACAAAAATACTTGAGCACTTTAATCCATTGAGCATTCATAAAATTTTGGGTTTTAATGCTCTAGATACTCTTGGCTTATTAAGGATTTTAAATAAAGTTGAACCAACAGATACAACTGTGCATTTGCATTTCAAAGTTCCAAAGGAACTCTCTAAACCTTGGAAAGTTCAGCATTTTGTGAATGATTCTCTTTTTTTTGATAGCCCATACATAAAAGATATTTATATAGATACATACCCTCTTTCAGCTTTTAACAAAGATACCAATACGTGGAAACTCACCATTGTTGATACAATCACAGGCGAGCAAGTGCATAGCGATTTTTGGGAGTTGGTTAGGGTGAGGAAGTAAAAATATGCACCGTAAATTCCTCCTATTTGCTCTGCTTATTTCGTTTTTTTTGGAAATAACGCTGTTTAACTACACGCATTATGCTACTTTATTCACAAGCGAGCATTTTGGCATTATGTACAGCGAACAAGAACAGAGCTTTATCAGCAATGCACAAGAATACTTGCTCAAAGGAATCTCCGTGCAGGATTCTTTTTTATTGCCAAATCAATTGAGCGGCTTTGAGTTCAAAAATTTAAATACGGAAATTGCTTCAATTTACATAGAGCCTATATTTTTACAGGAAAACATTCAACACCTAAGAATTATTTGGTCAGACGAAGAATCTTTAGCACGTTCTATAGATGTTAGTATAATAAAAGACTTAGATTTTAGCAACTATATAAATATAAATCCGTGCGGGAAAGTTTCAAATTTAACCATTGCATTTGCTGAAAACAATATAGCCATTAAACAGATTGAATTAAACAAAGAAATTCCAATGGCAATTATGCCCATTCGTTTGCTTATTGTTTTTGGAATTTTGTTTTTACTGATTTGTTTGAAAAATGTAGAAACTCGTGAAAAAATTTCTTGGTTCAGTTTTGATTATTTATATGATAAAACAAATTTTAAACAGCGTGCAGGTTTTGCCATACTTATTTGCTCTATGCTAATTTTTAACTTTCTCGTCTCTTACTCTGCTTATGGTTTTAAAGATAATGAACTTGCCGCAAAATGTATTAAAATGTACAGCCATCACATGACCGATGCTTTATTGAAAAAACAGTTGCATTTGCCTCTTGAAGTTCCAAAAGCATTACTTGAAGCGGAAAGACCTTATGACAATGAATATAGAGAACGGAAAGGGCTGTTTATAAGCTGGAACTCAAAGTCTTTAGATACCTTGGAAAATTCCATTCCGGGCGACCGTACATATTACAAAGGCAAACTTTACAGTTATTTTGGAATGGTTCCTGTTATTATTTTATTCGCACCTTACAAATTGATTACAGGAAATTATCTGCCAAGTTCAATGGGCGCATTTTTATTTGCTTCCCTAGCAACGGTGTTACTGATGCTGCTTTGGAAACAAATTGCACAGAATTATCTAAAAAAACTCTCTTATTTTTTCTTTTTAATAAGCGGAGCAGCTTTATATGCTTGCTCTCTTATACCCATTGTTTTAGCAGAAAATAGATTCCATATAATAGCGCAATTTTCAATGCTGGCTTTTGTGATTTTTGGCCTTATCATGTTATTGCAAGCAAAGGAAAATGGTGCGATAAATCGCACCTCTACTCTCCTTATTTCCTCATTTTCCTTTGCCCTTGCCGTTGGATGCCGCCCAAGTGCTCTGTTTTGGAGTATTTTGATTCCGGTGGCGTTGTGGGATAAGAGAGAGGAATTAAATGTGAGTAAAATATTTGCGATAATAATTCCATTTGCCATTGTGGGTTCAATTCTCGCATGGTACAACTATGTACGCTTTGATTCTCCTTTTTTGTTTGGCGATACCTATATGATAACAAAAGCTAACCAAATTATGCTCAATAACATTAGCATAATCGGAAAAATTCACTCCTTTATAAAAACATTTTTATTTGTTTTGTTCAACCCTCCAAATTTAGATTTAGCATTTCCTTTTGTTACAATAAAAATATCTCGTATCATCTCAGCAAAGAGTTCCTTTATGTATGATATGGAAATAATAGTCGGTATTTTTTGTTTTCCTCTTATGTGGTTTTTGTTTTATGTTAGCAAAATTAATATTTTGAGAAATTTAATTTTTGCAGGAATTTTCATTTCATTGCTTAATATAACCACTTTTGCCTTTACAGGTGGCATAGTTTGGCGTTATACTATGGATTTTGCTTGGATTATGGCACTCGGTGCATTGGTTTGCGCTTTTCAATTACAAGAAAAGGAAGCGGCAATGAGAAAGATTATTTTAAAAATCTTTTATTCTTGTTGCATATTCACTCTGTTGCTCGCTTTCTTTTCTACAATATCTCATATAATAGGTTTTAATAGTGTCAAAATTAATATATTAGACCCAAAAATAATATATTATCTAGCCCGTACATTTGGAGTTATATGCAACGTACCATAGATAGAATAGCCGTATTAATCCCCTGCTACAATGAAAGCGAAACCATCACTGACGTAGTTAAGAACTTCAAAGAAATTCTCAAAGAAGCAAGTATTTATGTATATGATAACAATTCAACCGACAATACAGCAGCTATAGCAAAAGAAGCTGGGGCTATTGTAAAATTTGAAAAAAAACAAGGCAAGGGAAATGTTATTAGAACGATGTTCAGAGATATACAAGCTTCCTGTTACATTTTGGTTGATGGGGATAATACTTATCCTGCAGAAGTTGCCAAAGAAATGGCTCGTTTGGTATTGGAAGAACAAATTGATATGGTAGTTGGCGACAGGCTTTCCACAACATATTCAAAAGAAAATAAACGAAAATTCCATAATTTAGGGAATATACTTGTAAAAAAATCCATAAATAGATTGTTTAAAGGAAACATCGCAGATGTTATGAGCGGTTACAGGGCATTTTCTTATTTATTTGTAAAAAGTTTTCCTGTTCTTTCCAGCGGTTTTGAAATAGAAACAGAGATGACTATTCATTCTTTAGAAAAAAGATTGAATATTGTTAATTTACCCATAGATTACAAAGACCGCCCAGAAAATAGTATTTCAAAATTGAATACTTTTAGCGATGGGATTAAAATTCTATGGACAATTTTCAGGTTATTCAAAAATTATAGACCATTAAAATTTTTCAGTTTTTTTGCCATAGCTTTATTTATTTTATCAACAGCATTTTTCATTCCCGTTTTACTTGATTTTTGGGAAACAGGCCTAGTAGCTAAATTCCCAACTCTATTCGTGTGTGGAATAACTTTTATAGTTGCTATTCAATTTTTCTTTAGCGGTTTAATTTTAAGTGTTATTCGCCAAAAAAATTTACAGGATTTTGAATTAAAACTTATTGAATTGAGAGAACGTATATGAGCAAACAGCCAAATTTAACATATAGCAACAACGGATATATGCTCCGCAAATTCCTCCTTTTTTCATTAACCCTAGCCCTGCTTATTTCGCTTTTTCTAGAAATAACGCTGTTTAACTACACTCACTATGCTACCTTATTCACTAACAAACATTTTGGCATTGTGTACAACGAACAAGAACAGAACTTTATCAGTAATGCCAATGAATACTTACTTAAAGGAATTTCCGTGCAGGATTCTTTTTTATTGCCAACTCAATTTAGCAGTTTTGAATTCAAAAATTTAAATACGAAAATTGCTTCAATTTACATAGAACCTATATTTTTGCAGGAAAACACTCAAAGTGTTAGAATTACTTGGGCAGATGAAGAATCTTCTGCGCGTTTTATAGATGTGAGCATAATAAAGGACCTGAATTTCAGCAATTATATAAATGTAAATCCGCACGGTAAAGTTTCAAATTTAACTATTGCATTTCTTGAGAATAATATAGCCATTAAAAAGATTGTACTCAATAAAGAAATTCCGATGGCAATTATGCCAATTCGCTTGATTATTGTTTTTGGAATTCTGTTTTTTTTGATTTGCCTAAAAAATGCAGAAACTCGCGAAAAAATTTCTTGGTTCTGTTTTGATTATTTATATGATAAAACTAATTTTAGGCAACGTGCAGGTTTTGCTACGCTTATTTGTTTTATGCTCATTTTTAATTTTC
Source organism: Candidatus Fibrimonadaceae bacterium (assembly GCA_031281345.1). Classification (GTDB taxonomy): domain Bacteria; phylum Fibrobacterota; class Fibrobacteria; order Fibrobacterales; family Fibrobacteraceae; genus Fibrimonas. The sequence continues at coordinate 28,239 of JAITFN010000020.1, read as the reverse complement.
TTATTTCTTATTCTGTTTACGGATTTAAAGACAACGAGCTTGCTGCAGAATGGCTTAAAATATACAGCCATCAAATGACAGATGCTTTCTTAAAAAAACAATTATATTTGGACATTAAAGTTCCAAAAGCATTGCTAGAAGCGGAAAGACCTTATGACTATGTATATAGAACTCAGAAAGGGCTGATTACACACTGGAACATGGGATCTTTAAATTCTATAGATACTATGGAAAATGCTCTTTTAGGTGACCATGCATATTACAAAGGCAAATACTATAGCTCTATGGGAATGCTTCCTCTTATTGTTTTATTTGCTCCTTACAAATTAGTAACGGGAGATTATTTGCCAAGTTCCGTTGGGGCACTTTTATTTGGATCCTTAACAACTGTGCTACTAATGCTGCTTTGGAAACAAATCGTACAGAATTATCTAAAAACACTCACTTACTTTTTCTTTTTAATAAGCAGTGCAGCCTTATATGCTTGCTCTTTTATACCCGTTATTTTATCAATAAGCCCATTCCATATAATAGCGCAATATTCGGCACTGGCTTTCGTGATTCTGGGCATTATTACGTTATTGCAAGCAAAGGAAAATCTTTCTATTAAACTGCTCGCTATCTCTTCGCTTTCCTTTGCCCTTGCAGTTGCCTGCCGCCCAAGCGCTCTATTTTGGAGCATTTTAATTCCTGTTTTGTTATGGGATAAAAGGAAGGAATTAATAAATACAAGTAAATATTTGCATCTGCTTGTTATAATAATTCCATTCACCGTTGTGGGTTCAATTCTCGCATTGTATAATTATGCTCGCTTTGATTCTCCTTTTGAATTCGGCTATGCTTATATTATAAGCGGTTCTAATCAATTTATGTTTTACAAAAGGAGCATCATCGGGAAAATTTATTCCTTTATAGAGACATTTTCATTTATGTTATTTAATCCACCAAATTTAGATCTAACATTTCCTTTCGTTACGGCAAAAATATCAAATATACCTTTAGCCAAGAGTACTTACACACATAATTTTATACCAACGGTTGGTATTTTATGTCTTCCTCTTATATGGTTTTTATTTTACGTTAGAAAAGTTGATATTCTGAGAAATTTTATTTTTGCAGGAATTTTTGTTTCATTGCTTAATATAGCTCTATTGTCATCTGCTTACGGTATAACTTATCGTTATCTTATGGATTTTTCTTGGATTATGGCAATAGGGGCATTAATTTGTGCCTTTCAATTACAAGAAAAGGAAATAGCTATGAAAAAAGTTATTTTAAAAGCCTTCTATTCTTGCTCAGGAATTACTCTACTGTTCGTTTTCTTCCTTACAATATCCATTAGAATATATAGTATTGATAATAATGGTAATATCTTAAATCCAAAAATACACCACTACTTAGCCCGTACATTTGGAGTTATATGCAATGTGCCATAGAATTTGAAAATTTGAATGTTTGCGTTATAGTGCCAGCATACAACGAAGAAGAAAATATTGTTTCTGTTTTGCAAGACATACATAATGCAAATGAAAATTATACCATTGTTGTGATAGATGATGGTTCGGTTGATAGTACAGCAAAGATAGCCGCAAAAGAAAAAATCGCAAAAATTATTTCTTTGCCTTGTAATCTGGGCATAGGTGGAGCGGTGGAAACTGGATTTAAATACGCTTATGAAAACAATTTTGATATTGCGATTCAATTTGATGGCGATGGGCAACATATAGCAGCAGAAATTGAAAAATTACTTGAACCTATTGTTAAAAACGAAGCAGATGCCGTAATAGGCTCTCGCTTTTTGCACAAAAATCAGCAAGGATTTCGTTCAACATTTATGCGAAGAATAGGCATAAAAATTTTTGAGATAATTTGTAGAATATTCATAGGGCAACGAATAAGCGATTGCACATCAGGATTTAGAGCCTACAACAAGAAAGCCATTGAAATGCTTGCAAATAACTATCCCACGGATTTTCCAGAACCAGAAACGGTTATACTTTTAAAAAAGAACTATTTTCGCATAATGGAAATTGCAGTTGAAATGAGGGAAAGAATTTACGGAAGTTCCAGCATAGGCAACTTGAAATCCATATATTATATGGTAAAGGTTATACTCTCAATGTCAATGGCAAAAAGCAGGTTATCTCTTAAAACAAGGAGGGAAAATGGATAAAATCCAAATATATTCTATAGTAGGCAGTTTGCTTTTTTTGTTCTTTATTTTGAGTTTAATAAAAAAACGTAAGCTAAAAGAAGAATACAGCATACTGTGGCTTTTTGTGGTGTCTATTCTTTTAATGTTTTCTGTGTTTCGTCCAATTTTGGAAATATTTGCCGATTTGGTGGGAATATATTACGCACCTACTGCACTCCTATTATTCCTAATTATAGGCGTAGTTGCTATTCTCATACATTATTCTGTAATCATTTCAAAACTTTCAGAGCAAAATAAGGTTCTGATTCAGGAAATAGCATTGCTTAAACATAAATTATCCGAACAGAAAAAATAGACAGAAAATAAACCAAAATGCTTAAAAAAGAAGAAATAGCTTACATTAAAGGCTTGGACAAGATAATTTTTTCACATTTATTATATTTACTTAATGCTATTATCTATTACTTTAGGAGAGGTAACTTGTCCTATATGCAACCAATCTATGCATAAAATTGGAGATTCTTACTCCTTATGTAAATCTTGTAAATATATGTATTCAAGTGAACAGCATGGGGCTGGGGCAGAGGTTATATCACTTGAAGTAATAAGAAGGAAAAATTTCAAATTTATATGTAGAATAATCAAAGAGAAATTTCCACAAGCAAAAACCATTTTGGATGTTGGTTGTTCCAAAGGATTTTTTTTGAAAATTGCCAGAGATGAAGGCTTTTTAGTAACCGGTTTGGAACCTACAGAACATTTAGCCAAGGAAGCGAGATCTTACGGTTTCGATGTTATAGATGGTTTTTTTCCTCAAACAGAAAATCTTTTAAACAAAAAATACGACATAATTATATTTAACGATTCTTTTGAACATATACCTAATCTTCAAGAAATTGTGCAAGGCATAAAAAACCATTTAACCGATGAGGGTTGCGTGATAATCAATATACCTACCAGTGATGGATTAATTTTTAAAACTACATCTGTTTTATATAAATTTGGAATAAAAACTCCATACCATCGTATGTGGCAAAAAGGGTTTCCTTCTCCACATATACATTATTTCAATTTACAAAATTTAAAAAAACTCTTTGAAAATAATGGTTTTGCTATGCATTATAGTTCGCCTCTTCAATATTTTACCATTCAAGGATTATGGAAACGCATTTCATGTAAATCATCATTTATCGTTTCGATTTTCACTTGGCTATTTATGATATTGTTGTACCCATTGCTGTCTGTTCGCAGTGATAATTTTATGGCTTGCTTTACACTTAAAAATTAAGAAGGATCATTCTAGACCAAAAAATATATCACTACCTAGCTCGTACATTTGGAGTTATATGCAATGTGCCGTAATTTTCTATAGTAAGTACTGATTAACTCAATGTTTGGGAGTAGCTAGTAGTCGTCCCAACTAGCCACTAACTACTAGCCAGCAACTTAATCAGCATTTACTATATTATTACGAGTATGGCGATAAGATTCAAATTGAATAAGCGAAAAGCTGTTGAAGCTGTCCTTTGGTTTATCAAAGCAAAGAAAATCAACGATATGTATGCTATATGGAAAATGCTTTTTGCTGCTGAAAAATATCATTTGAACAAATACGGCAGGCCTATAACTGGCGAAACATACCTAGCTATGCAGCTTGGCACTGTGCCAAAATGGCTTTACAAAGAAGCCTGCGAACAGTTTGGAATTGGTTTTGTCAAGGTTGGAAGAAAATTGATTGCGGAACGCAGTTGCATAAAAGATTTTCTCTCCGATAGCGATATAGAGGCTTTGAAGCATGGACACAAAGAATATGCAGGAATGAATTTTGATGCCATAAAGGAGAAAAATCATAAAGAACTTGCTTGGAAAAATGCTTGGAAAAAACGCGGTATAAGAAAAGAAGTTCCAATACATTTTGAAGACCTCATAGACGAAGATTGGCTAAGAGAAGAATTGGCATGGAGTTCTTCTTTTCTTGTGATTTGATATGGATAAAATTATAGTCCCGCAAATATCTGAAGTTTACATAATAGATGTATCAAAAATATTACCGCATTGCGAAACAAAATATTGTATATGCATAACAACGGGTATTAATAAATATTTCTTAATCAACTCCGAAAACAGAAAAATATATGATACTTTTGAGATTAATGCTTCCGACTATAGTTTTTTGAAACATAATAGTTATGTTGGATGTTCAAAGGCTCACGTGCTGGATAGCAATTTTATAATCAAAAAAATAGGAAATCTTAACTTCAATGATATGTCAAAAATACTGGAAAAAATACGAAAATCCAAATATATAGCAAAACCAGAACGAGAGTCTATGGCACTTGAACTTGAAGAATGGCTAAATAATTATCAAGAGAATCAATTGAAAAAGAAATTCAATAATAGATAAACTGTTATATACAACACTACCTAGCCCGTACATTTGGAGTTATTTGCAATGTGCCGTAATTAATAACCCCGAGTTATACAATATCACATTCTAGGACATCATTAGGATTGTCACTGTGCTTTTTCTTGTCCAAACTATCTATACACTCATCTAACTCATCAATAATTTCTTTGTTATGCTCATCTTTTTTTTCTTTTCCTTTTTCATAAATTAAATTTAAATAATGTAGAACTATTTTACCATATTCTATTGGTAGTCTAACAGCTTTTAGATCATTTCCTAAAGAGGGAGCCTCACTGGGAGGCTCCGATTTCTCAAACTGCAAAATTTCAGTATTAAACGCGAGCGAGTTTATCAGTCGTATTTAATCGTCCACTCTTACCATTTCAATACGGCGGTTCAGTTCGCGGCCATCGGCGGTGGCATTGTCTGCTATGGGAACGTCTTGGCCGTAGCCAACAGCTCTCATGCGGGTCATTTTTACGCCTTTTGTGGCTAAATAACCAACAACAGCCTTTGCCCTTCTCTCAGACAAATCTTGATTTGCTCTGGGGTTGCCCACATTGTCTGTGTGACCCTGGATTTCAATTTTCACCTTTGGATTTGCCAAAAGCTGTTCCGCAACGCCATCAAGAATTTTCTTTGCATTTGCTGTTAAGGTGGCATTTCCGCTACCAAATGTAACGCCTTGCAAATTTACTCTCGCTTCAATGACTGGAGCAGCTGTTATCTCAACAGTTATCGCTTCTGTTTGAGTGCCGCCTTCGCCAACTGCAGTTAATGTGTAAGTAGCGGTTTCTGTGGGTTTAAGTTGCTTTGAGCCTTTGAGCTGAACTTTTCCTACACCACCGCTTATGTTTACTTCGGTAGCATTTGTAACCTGCCATTTCAAAGTAACTGGCTGCCCTATTTGCACAGATTCCGAACTTGCGGTAAACAAAATTATAGGGAGAGGGCCTGCCGCTATTTCAACATCTGCGGTTGCTGTTTGGGTGCCGCCTTCGCCAACTGCAGTTAGTTTGTAAACAGTATTTTCGGTGGGTTTCATTTTTCTGGTGCCACTAGCTTGAACCTCTCCTACGCCGTCTATGCTTACACTGGTGGCATTTGTCACTTGCCAAGTCAACGTTACAGAGTTGCCTTTTTGCACAACATCTGGTGTTGCGGTAAACAGAATAATGGGTGCTGGGACTGCTTCTACCTTGACTTCTTGTACGGGGCAACCTTTATTTTCTTTGGGTCCAGATTCATAAGGGCACAAATCTATACCTTTGCATGTATTTGCAAATTCTTGCTGCTTGCCAGTTTCCGATACCCAAGGATCGCACAATTTGTCTCCGTCTGTATCTGGGTTGCGGTATTCTGGTTTCACTTCTTTTTTGGGTTCTGCAGTGTAAATTTTACCTATTATGCCACCAAATATCAAATAGTCAGGAATAAGCCTTGCGCTGTAATAAGCTTTGTCGCTCAAATTTATGTGCAATTCGTCTGTGTATTTGTCTTTGTCTCCGATAAATAGTTGAGTACCAAATTGCAAATCAAGAGATTTGCCCAAGTGGAAAGCGGTGCCAAAAGAGAAAGTGGATAAATTCGTTGACTCGTCTGGCCCGTTGATCGGAATATCCCTATAGTATTCCACAAAACCCGAAATAAATTCAACAGGAGTCCATTCCAAAGCAGTGGAAAAGCTCCAAACATTTGGGTAATCACCGCCATCTGTTCCAAATACTTGTCTGTTTGTGCCATTGATATGAATCATAATAGGAACTTCTGCTTTTGTTTTGTCGAAATCAAAACTTGCCGCAAGTCCAAATCTTCCAAAATAATTTTGAGTTGAATATGGCCACTGTGGGTTTAGACTGCGATTTTCAAGTCTTACAAACATCGGATCGCGAATCCAGGGACCGTAAGTATTTGTTTTTCCAAGGTCGTATCCATGTCTTGTGCCTGTGCTTATACCAAACCCTACCAAACCAGCGAGGTTAAATGGGTAATTGTCATCAAAGGGTACGCTCCATTTTGTTGAAATAAATACATCTCCCCATCCAGCAGCCCCGGCATCTTGCGAACCATCTACATTTTCAACTTGCAACTGCTCTAGATATACTGGAAAGCTAATTGAAGCGTCAAAATAATTAGAAATCCCAAAAGACAATAGAGTATAGACATTTCCGCCGAAATATTCGCTTATTCCATAAGGATTAGAATTTCCGTTTTCACGAAACCCAGAATTTTCATCTTCTATTAAGCTATTAAGACTCTTCGCTCCTTCCAAAAGGAGACCCAGCCCAAAACGCCCGTGCCCGAGGGTTTGCGCACTTTGTGTTTTGTGAACGCCGCGTTGCCCGTAAAAATTCAAATTGCCTTCTCCGGCGTGCGTAGAAAGAACGAATGTGGCAAGAAACAGAGCAAAAATTTTGCTTTTTAGGGAATTTGAGGAGTAATTCATGTTTAATAATATAGAAAATGCTAATTAACGATTTTCTAAATTCAAGCCAATGCCGGATGTTCTAGCCGAATTTCTAGCTGAGTCCGAAAGCAAGGGATTGCAGCTTTACCCTGCTCAAGAAGAAGCGGTTTTGGAGCTTTTAGAGGGCAAAAACGTTATTCTTGCCACTCCAACAGGTTCTGGAAAGTCTTTAGTAGCCAGTTTTTTGCACCGCCTTATGCTCTCAAAAAATCTGCGTTCGGTTTATACCTGCCCAATAAAAGCCTTGGTAAATGAAAAATGGATGGCACTCTGCAAGGAGTTCGGGGCGCAAAACGTTGGGCTTTCCACCGGAGATGCAACCGTTAATCACAATGCTCCTATCTTGTGCTGCACAGCGGAGATTTTGGAGCAAATTGCGCTAAGAGAGGGAGAAAATTCAAAAATAGGTGCGGTGGCAATGGACGAATTCCATTATTACAGCGACAAAGAAAGGGGAGTGGCGTGGCAAATTCCCTTGCTCACAATGAAGCACACTCAATTCCTTTTAATATCTGCAACCCTTGGAGATACCTCGTTTTTTGAAAGTGAGATGACAAAATTGAACGGTTTGCAAAGCGTGTGCATAAGAAATGCAGAGCGACCCGTTCCCTTGGAATTTACATATTCAGAAAGCCCGCTGGCAAACGAAATTCAAAAATTGCTTAACGAAGGCAAGGGTCCCGTTTACGTGGTGCATTTCACGCAGAGCGAGGCGGCAGAAAATGCGCAGGCTTTCACGAGCTTGGATATAGCGGGCTTGCTTAAAAAAGATAAAATAGCAGAGGCAATGGCAAATTTCAGATTTTCCAGCCCATTTGGAGCAGACATAAAAAGGTGGCTAAGGCAGGGGATAGGGCTTCACCACGCGGGTCTTTTGCCAAAGTACAGAATTTTAACGGAGAAAATGGCGCAGCAAGGATTGCTCCCGATTATTTGCGGAACCGATACCCTTGGCGTTGGCGTTAATGTTCCGATTCGCACCGTGCTTTTCACAAAGTTAAGCAAATTCAACGGCGAAAAAACAATTATGTTGCCCGTTAGGGATTTTCATCAGATTGCCGGGCGCGCAGGGCGGCGAGGCTTTGATTCCGTTGGTTATGTGGTTGCGCAAGCACCGGAGCACGTTATAGAAAACAAATTGAGAGAGGCAAAGTTCAGCAAAACGGGGCGCAAATTTCAAAAGGCAAGCGCACCAGAGGGCACAATAAGCTGGGACAAAACAAATTTTGAAAGACTAATAAATGGAGAACCAGAAAAACTGGTATCTAGGTTCGCAGTGGATGCAAATATAATTCTGCAAACAAGCGGGTGCAGAAATTTGCACAACCTCATAATGAACAGCCACGATTCAAAGGAGCAAAAAAAAGTACATATAAGGAGAGCTATTCAAATTTACCGCTCTCTTATCGCTCAGGGAATAATAGTAAATGGAAAACCCGCGGTGAATTTGAGCGACCGCTTTGCTATGCACCAGCCTCTTTCACTTTGGCTTTTAGAGAGCATTGAAAAAATCTCAGACTTAAACGCCCTAACCCTGCTAACTCTAATAGAGGCAATTTTGGAAGAGGCAGAAATGGTGCGCCGCAAGCAGCTTTCAAGGCTAAAAAACGAAGCCATTTCTGAAATGAAAGCACAGGGCGTGGAGTTTGAAGAGAGACAAGCGAGGCTAGAAGAAATGCGCCCACCAGAGCCGGAAAATGCGGAGTGGTTGGAGGCGAGCTTTGGCGAGTTCGCAAAAAAACATCCTTGGGTGTGCGGCGAGCGTGTTCATCCGCAAACAATAGTTTTAGAAATGTTCGCAGAGTGTTTTTCTTTTTCGGGCTATATAAAACAATACGGCTTGGAGCGAATAGAGGGTTTATTGCTTCGCCATATAAACAGTGCGTACAAAGTTTTGGCTCACACCGTTCCAGAAAAATACAAGAACGAAGAAATTTTGGAAATGCAAGATTACCTGCGTGAAATGCTGCAAAGGGTTGATTCCTCGCTTTTGGACGAGTGGCAGCGTATGCAAAACCCGGAATTTATTTTGCCCGAAGAAAAAGAGGAACCCTTGCCGCCCTTTGCTGTTAGCGAGCGAATGGTTAAAGCTCTTGTATTGGAATTTTTGGTTGCTTGGGGCAAAGGCGATTTTTTTGCCGCCGCCGATTGCCTTGAACCGAGCGAGGAGTTCAGCGAAAAAAAACTTGCCGCTCTCCACAAGGAATATATTGAAACGCACAAGGAGCTAAGGCTAGATGCAGAGGGGCGTTCCAACAAGCACACCTTTATTGAAAAGAAAGGCGATGTTTGGGAAGTTTCTAGAATGTTGCAAGATTACGATGAGCAAAACGATTGGCAGGCGGTGTTCGCGGTGGACTTGGCAGAGTCCAAGAAAGGAGAGAGGTTGGTGATGAGGTTGGAGAGGTTTTAAAAAAATGCTACCCGTGGGTTTCTCATTTTTATGCTGGTTTTCTAGCACCGCGTTAATGGCTATCGCAGGCTATTTAATTGCACGTGCTGCAGAACAGCCGGAAATGGCGGCTTTGTCGCTTGGGATTGCGGGGGTTAGGTTTTTCGGGATTTCAAGAGGGGCTTTTCGTTATGTTGAGCGGTTATTTTCGCATTCACTCGCTTTTGAGGAACTTAAAAAGTTTCGCTTGCACTTGTATAAAATTTTGGAACCTCTTGTGCCATATAAATTAGCCTCTGTTTCAGAAGGAGAAATGCTTTCAAGAATTTCTGCAGATGCCGAAGAATATAAGGCTTGGCTACCACGTGCGGGAGTTCCTCTGTTTGCTGGCACTCTCTCATTTATAGTGAGCCTTTGCGTTCTTGCATATTTAAATTTGCTTTATGCAATTTGTTTTTTTGCAGCTTCGTTTTTTCTTGTTGGAATTTCTGTTTTTGCATTTTTTTCAATCAAAAAAAGAGCGGGGCAGTGGGGCAATTCGTGCGAGGAATTCAGCGAGTTTTCTCTTTCTGTTGCACAAGGAATGGCAGAAAAAAAGTCTTGGGGAATTTTTGGGAAAATTTTAGATACTTGGGAAAATTTGGGAAACATTGAAGAAGAAAAGAGAAAAAAAACATATTCAATTTACTGCGTAGCAGAGATGTTTTCAACAACTGCTCCCTTCTTATGTCTAGCGGGAATGCTTTTCATTGGTCAAGGCAATTACCCCTTTCCTGTGTGGATTGGGATTTTGCTCGGAACCCTAGCTGCTTTTGAGCTTTTGCAAGAATTGCCTTTTATAGCTTTGCAAAGTGCCCTCTCCAAAACTGCCGCCGAAAGGCTTAAAAAAATGAATAACAATAATTACCAATTACCGATTATCAATCATCAATCAAGTTCAGATTATATAACCATGAACAAAGGCGATGCCCTAATTCTCTCGGCTCCCTCTGGTGCTGGCAAAACGCTTTTGGCAAATACCATTGCGGGATTTTTGCCAAGCAGCGAACCCATAGAGCGAAATCTTAATTTTGTTTTTTTGGAACAGGAACCTTTTTTGTTCACAGGGACAATAAGAGATAATTTGCTTTTTGTGAGGTCGGGCGCAACAGAAGAAGAAATGCAAAATGTTTTGCAAAGAACAGGCCTAGAAAATTTTTCCCTTGACTTGTGGATAGGGGAGCGCGGTTTTGCTTTGAGCGGGGGAGAACGCCAAAAACTCGCTGCCGCTCGTGTGATGCTTTGCAACGCAGATTTAATTATAGCCGATGAGCCAGGTGCTCATTTACCAGCAGAAGATGAAAAGAAATTGTTTGACGAAATTACGAAGCAGACGAACAAATCCGCTGTGTTATGGTTTTCACACACTCGTCAACATCATCAGAAAAATGAATGAATTTCATATCTGATTTTTCTATTAAATCATCGTCTATAAGCCTTTGCCAATTTATCATATTTTTCCAAAATTCCGTTCCAAACAGAACAAGTGGAATGCAGGTTGTTTTGTTGTTTTGAAGCATAGTGAGTGATTCAAACAATTCGTCAAAAGTTCCCCAACCACCCGGAAAAACTATTATTGCCTCAGATTTTGACAAAAACCAAAACTTGCGCAAGAAAAAGTAATGAAATTGAATTTCAAGATTTTTATCCACATAAGGATTTGTGGTTTGCTCAAAAGGAAGTTCTATGCAAAAGCCAAGAGACTGGGCACCTGCTTCTTTTGCTCCTTTGTTGCCAGCCTCCATAATGCCTGGTCCGCCGCCTGTGCATATAGCGTATTTTTCTTTTTGGTTTTTTGCCCACTCTCCCAGCTTGAAAGCCAAGTTATTTGCCGCTTGATAGTATTTATTCTCTGGCTTCATTCTTGCAGAACCAAAAATAACAATGGTTTTGTCTATCTTGTTGTCGTCTAAAATAGCTTTTGAAGCCAAAAACTCAGACATAATGCGAACAGACCTTCCGTGTTCGCTATTGATAAATTTTTCGTTGTGAAATGCTAACATTTATGGAATATAGAAAATCTCGTTTGCTCGGCATAATCTTTTCGGTTTTCAACCCATTTTACACCAACAAAACTTTCGCTTTGCAAAATTTTCTCCTGACCGCTTGTAATTTCCAAAATTATAGGAGCACCAGGTTTTAAATAATTTGCGCAGGTGTTTAAAAGTTTACGAATTAAATCCAAGCCGTCTGTGCCGCCAAAAAGCGCTAGGTGAGGGTCGCCATTTAGCACTTCTGGTTGCAGGGAATTTTTATCGCCAAGCGGAATGTAAGGCAAATTTGCGAGCAGGGCATCAAATTTGGTATTGTTTGGTACATTAGAGAGCAAATCGCTTTTAACGAGAGAAATTTTTTCTTCCATTTTATGCAAAGCGACATTCTCTTTTGCAAGGCTAAGTGCATCTTCTGAAATATCGCAGGCAACAACATTTGCATTCAGTTCCAAAGCGGCCGCTATTGCAATGGCTCCGGTACCTGTGCCAACATCTAAAACGTTTTCCAATTTCAATTCTTTGTTCTCCAGCAATATATCTAAAATCAATTCCGTTTCTTGTCTGGGAATGAGCGCTCTTTTATCGCATTTTATGTGGTGCCCCCTAAAACTTGTGTTGCCAATTATATGCTGCAAGGGTTCTCTTTTGGCTCTCCTAGCTACGATTTGGCGAAGCGCAGATAGTTCCTTTTCTTGCAAAGGTTTGTCAAAATTCAAGAACAAATCCATTCTCTTTAAGCCAAGGCCGTGCGAGAGCAAAAGTTGTGAATCCAATTTTGCATTTGGCACTCCGTGTTTTTGCAAAAAATCAGTTGTTTTATTCAAAATTGAAACTATTGTTTCCATGTTTTCTAATTTAGCAAAATTGACTTACAATTTACAGGATTATGATTTTGTTTTCCCAGCGGAGCTTATTGCGCAAAAAACAGCAGGCAAGGGGAAAACTAAAATTTTATGCTGCCCCAAAAGCGGCGGTACATTGCAGATTTTAGAAAGCAACCGAATAACGGCTTTATTCAAAGCAGGGGATTGCATAGTTGTAAATAATACGCGAGTTATTCCGGCACGGCTTTTTGGAAAAACCAAGCACGGAGGCAAAGCAGAAATTCTTTTGCTTAAACAATTAGAACCTGCCGCAGATAACACCGCTGTGTGGGAGGCTTGGGTTAAACCCGGCAAGGCTTTTGAAAACGGAAAAGAAATTTTTGTTTCAAACATAACGGCTAAAAGTCTTGACTTTGCAAAAGCAGAGAATTCCAAAACCCGCATAATAAATTTTTCCATTTCAAATTCGGAGTTCAATTCTTTTTTGGAAAAAAACGGGCAAGTTCCTTTGCCGCCATATATAAACAGAAGTGCTTGCACAAGTGATAAAAGCGATTACCAAACCATTTTTGCAAAATGCTCTGGGGCTGTGGCTGCCCCAACTGCGAGCTTGCACTTTAGCGAAGATATGGCAGATGAACTTAAAGCGAAAGGCGTGTTCTTTGCAGAAACAACCTTGCACGTTGGCCCCGGCACTTTTGAAAACATAAAAGAAACTTCTGACTTTAGGAGTCACAAAATGCACAGCGAGGAATATGAATTAAACGAGCAAAATGCAAACATAATAAATGAGTGCAAAAAAAATGGCGGGAGAATAATTTGCATAGGCACAACAAGCACGCGAGTTTTAGAAACGGTTGCAAACGAAGACGGTTCTGTGAAAGCCGCTAGTGGTGCAACGGATATTTTTATCTACCCAGGTTTTAAATTCAAAGCAACAGATGCTTTACTTACAAATTTCCATTGGCCAAAATCTTCTTTAATTCTGCTGGTCTCTGCTTTTTATGGAAGGGAAAATACCTTGAATGCTTACAAATACGCTGTTGAAAATTCTCTAAAGCTCTTTAGCTATGGAGATGGAATGTTGATTATTTAAAGAATAATTTAGTAGCCACTAATTAACTCTGAATTTCGCTGTGGCGTTCCCCCCGTTAGCTCTCCGAGCGGAAAAAACGGGGGGACGAATGGTGATTTTTGTTAAAAAAATCTCCATTCAAGGGGGGAATATTTGAGTACGTTTGGCGCGACTCGAACGCGCGACCTGCGGCTTCGGAGGCCACCACTCTATCCAACTGAGCTACAAACGCTAGTATGCAGAAGATAGAAACTATTAAACTATTCCACGTCGCTTAAGAATTCTATTTGTGCGTCCACCCATTCGGAGTCCATTTTACGGAGCCGGTCGTGTTTTAGGTTTTCGCTTAAAACCCAGCGAACTTCTAGGCTTGGGGAGCGCATCCACTCTTCAAAGCATTCTTTTCCCATTTCTGGATTTGCTTCTATAACTACGCTTATGCAGTACCCCATAGCTTTTTTGAATACCCTGTATTCCTCGCTTTTCACATTTTTTTCCAGCTCTATAATTTCCATATATTCTTTTAGAATACCTAAAATTTTTTCTGCTTTTTCTTTTGTTTTTATGAGAGCCGGCTCGCAGAGCGTCGCCGCTATGCACCTTTTTTCCAGCAAGTTTGCATTTTCCCAAGAATCAAAAACTGAATAAAGCTTTTCTGAGTCTTTTAAACCGAGATTTTGCAAGCCCAAAGCTGCGGCTTCCCTTATTCGCCAGTTGCTGCTGTTTGCGGCTTTTCTAAAAACTTCTAAGTTGTCAGAAGCTGCCACCCCGCACATAGCGACAAAGGTAGCAGGTGAGTTTGCATCTGGCTTTGTATCAAGGACTGTTAGGCAAAGCGAAACCTGTTCTGGCGTAGCTTCTTTAATGAATTGTTTGAGTAGGCTTAAATTTATAGCCGTGCCTGGTAATTTGGATTCCTTTTCCAAAACCGCAAGCAGTTCTGATCCACTAGGAAAAACGGACATAATTCCTCTGTTTGGTTACTAGGGATAATATAGTAAATTCTAAAAATTCTAAATTTTGAGTTCTATGACCGAACTTGCCAAACAAAGGCTTGCGAAATTCAGGCATAACAAACTTGCTTGGTTTTCTTTTGTTATTTTAGCTGTAGCATACTTGCTCTCTTTAACAAGCCCTTGGCTGGTAAATGATAAACCTCTATTGCTAAAATATAATGGCAAATTTTACTCTCCAGCTCTTTTTCATTACGGGCAAAGTGAATTTTATGGCAGTTATGCAACCGAGCCAAACTACAAGGAACTTGTTTTTTATGCCAAAGAAAACTCCGTGCCATTTTTTGCCATTTTCCCTCCAATACCTTGGAGTCCAATAAAATCGCAATTAACTGCAGAGGGTTCGCCTCCATACCCGCCTTCCTCTGCTCACTGGCTTGGAACAGATGCTCACGGGAGAGATGTTTTGTCTAGGCTAATTCACGGGTTTAGAATTTGCATGAGCTTTAGTCTTTTGCTCTCTTTGATAGGAACTTTTATGGGCATAGTGATAGGTGGAATTCAGGGGTATTTTGGTGGAAAGTTGGATATTGTTTTTCAGAGGTTTATTGAAATTTGGGCTGCTCTTCCTTTTTTATATGTGGTTATTTTGCTCGGCAGCATTTATGGGCAGGGCTTTTGGCTTTTGGCTGTGATTATGGCTGCGTTTAGCTGGATTGGACTCAGCTATTATATGAGAGCAGAATTTTTCAAAATAAAAAATATGCAATTTGTGAAAGCTGCAACCGTGCTTGGTATGGGGCACGTGAGAATTTTTTTCAAGGAAATTTTGCCAAACGCTTTAACACCTGTGATAACGCTTTTCCCTTTTTCCATAATAGGCGGAATTTCTGGGCTTACATCTCTTGATTTTTTGGGTTTTGGCTTGCAGGCTCCAACTCCTTCTTGGGGCGATTTGCTCTCTCAGGGTCTTGCAAATCTCTACGCTCCTTGGATTACCATTTTCACAATACTAGCACTCTTCATAACCCTTATGCTCGCTTCTTTTATAGGAGAGGGAATAAGAGATGCCTTTGACCCTAAGTCAGGGGATAGGTTTGAATAGTATTGCAGCCGCTATATCCACGTGGTCACAGCCAATATCTCCAAGACCGTTTGTTTCAAAAGTGAGTTGATTGACGCCTTTCAAAGAAATATTAAGCGGATATTCCTGCCCTTGCCCTAATTTTCCTGTGTCTGCTAACAAATTTCCATCGCCAATAATTTTTATTTGAACTCCGTTGCTGCAAAATTCATCTTCATCTAAACCCAGAACTGCGGTTAGTTTTTCGTATTCAGCATTTAGCGAATAGCGGATAAATCCGCTTGCGTGCGTGCCTACTCCCTTTTTGTAACGTTTTTTGGCAATGGTTAAGGGTTTGCCTGTAACAGACTTGTCAATTTGCAAAGAACCCCATTCTTGGCGATATTCTGCGGGCGTTCCAAGCCACTCTGCATTTTCTGGCAGTTCAATATCTACCTCTTGCGGGGCAAATAGCGGGGAACCTGTGCCATCTTCTTTTAGTTTTGCTATAATCAAACGGTAGTTATTTGTTATCACAGTATTGAAAACAAGCTCTATCGGGAAAAGTTGTTCAAAGCGGTCGCACACAGTGGCTATACGGTGCTCAATGGCTTTTTTATGATAGGTTTGACTGTCCCAGCAATCCAAGCCTCTAACGTAATAAACTTCGCCATTGTATTTTTTCAAAAGTTCGCTCAATCTTTGAGAGTTTAGGGAATTGTAATGAATGGAGTTCATTCCATATCCTATAAAATGCCAAGGCCTTGAGTACACAAATAAGCGGTTGTTTTTTGGCTCTTTTCTAATCCATTTTAAAATTTCTGCTTCTTCTGTTGTTAAATGGTTGCGGTTGTACATTATATTTTTTTCGAAACTATCGTTGTACCTAAGAGTGTTAGCCCACAAAATGCCAGCAGATACAAACACAAAAAACAATCTGTTGTTTTGCGGCAAAAGCAAACTCGCTTTGTCTATGAAAAAGCCACACAAAAAAGCCATTGCAGGGAATGCAACAAGGGTGTATCTTTGATTTATTTCAATAGTCAAATCTCCAGAGACATTTTCTAAAATCATAAACATCTGCGGAAAATAGAGGAGTAAAAACGCCAAAATATAATACGCGGGAATAGCCATTGTCGTGGCAACCCCCTGTGGTTGCCCTTTGCCAGATTTATTTTTCCATTCATAATAAGAAAAACCGAGCAAAGTTAAAATTCCGCATAAAGTTAAAATGCTGAATGAACTTAGGAATGGATTTGTGAGCAAACCTTTGTTGTCCGGTTTTGTGCTAACGCTTAAATTCCAAGCCTGCTTTATGTTTTCAAAAAAATGCCCGTGAGCATTGAATTCGCCGCCCTGAAAATCGTAGCCCTGATAATAGCTAATGGTTAATAGAACCGGTATGCAAAAGACTGATATTGCGAGAATGAAAATTGAGAACCCGGAGTTGATAATTGAGAGTAATAGTTTGGAGTTTAGGGTTTTGGGTTTTGGATTTAGATCAGGGCATATTCTGAAAGCAGATATAATTACAAAAGCACCTAAACAGAATATAGTTTCTTGCCTTGTTTGCGCAAAAAATGCAAGCACCAGAGCA
Source organism: Candidatus Fibrimonadaceae bacterium (assembly GCA_031281345.1). Lineage (GTDB taxonomy): Bacteria > Fibrobacterota > Fibrobacteria > Fibrobacterales > Fibrobacteraceae > Fibrimonas. The sequence continues at coordinate 11,273 of JAITFN010000020.1, read as the reverse complement.
AGTAATACCCAGTGCTTTATTGTGTTTTTATCCCAAGCCCATTTCCACAAAAAAACGCTTAACGCAAAAAGAAATGTGTAAAGAGGTTCAACCGAGGCAGAGCGAAATTGAAAAAGCGTTGTGGGTTGCGCTGCAAACAAGGCGGCGGTTAAAAAAGCCAAATTGCTATTTGATGTCCAAGCATAAACGGCTAAGAACAGCAGGAAAATAGTTGCGATTAGCAAAAATATGTGCAATGGAAAAATCCATTTTAAATCTTGCCCAAAAAGCGGCATAAGAGTAGCGTATAAAAATGGTTCGCCTTTGGTTTTAAAATTATGCACACTTTTTTGGCAGTCTAAATGGCCATTTGCAGAAAATTCGCCTTCATCACAGGAACCAGATATTTGATTTGCGTACAAGTTTTGAGCGGTGGCTAAAAAAATGCTCTCGTCGCTTTGAACCCTGTGCCTTGGAGCAATCCAAGCGAGGCAAACAATAAGAGCGAGCAAGGCAACTACAACGGCTGGAATTACGCCGGTAAAGAGCCACTGCTTGCTTATCATTTTTTTGAACCAGTCTTTAAAATCTTTTGCCAAATTCACTGCAAGGCATAAACCCAGCACAAATTGAAACAAATATAACCAAAAAGGTAAATTCAAATCCAACATGGAAATGAATTCCTTTTGTCCCAAATGAGGGGCGGCATAAATCAAAAGCGGAATAGCAAATGCTAGTAAAAATCCAAATATCATTTACCCTCAAATTTGCCTGTGCCTCTTATGGCTATGTGTTTTTCTTCAACTAAATCTTTCAACTTATTTGTCAATTTTGCATAATCAAAAACATCTACGGTAAATGGTAGCCCTGCTTCTGCCATAGAACGTTCAATGGCAATCATGCGCTCAGTAGAAATTATGTGTCCGGTCATAATGGCTAAATCCAAGTCAGCCTCGCTGTTAGGCTCGTTGTCTGAAACTCGGGAACCAAATGCATAAACTTTTGCATCTGGCAATTCGCGGTAAAAAACCTGGATTATGGTATCTAAATCGGTAGCATTTACATGGAGTGGCATAGCGGTAAATGTAGAAAAAAATCATATTGCTATATTATCGGTATGGATAGGCGAAATTTTTTAAAAAACTTAGCTATAGTGGGTACCGCTTTTACCCTTAAAATGAAAGGCGGAATGGATGTTTTTGCTCAAACAATAGCAAATCAAGCGGAAAACTCTGTGGATTTGGTAGCCGTTCTGGGCGGAGAACCAGATGCCATGTTTCAAAAAGCCATTGCCGAAATGGGCGGGATAGGCAGGTTTGTTAAAAAAGGGTACAAGGTTGTTGTGAAACCAAACATCGGTTGGGACAAAACGCCTGAACTTGCAGCAAACACCAACCCGCTTTTGGTAAAAGAAATTGTACGCCAGTGCCTTGCGGCAGGGGCAAAAGAGGTTATTGTTTTTGATAACACCTGCGATAACTGGAAAAAATGCTATGAGAGCAGTGGCATTGAAGCTGCAGCCAAAGCCGCAGGTGCAAAAGTGTTGCCCGCAGACGAAAGCTCTTATTACAGAGAAATTTCTTTGCCTAAGGGTAAAAAAGTAAAAGACATGAAAGTTCATCAAGCAATTTTAGACTGCGATGCGTGGATAAATGTTCCCATACTAAAACACCACGGCGGTGCGAATATGAGTATCTCCATGAAAAACTTAATGGGAATTATTTGGAACAGAAGAATATTCCACGTCTCAGATTTGCAACAGTGCATAGCGGATATGTGCACGCTGGAAAAAAAACCTGTACTAAACGTGGTTGATGCTTACCGAGTACTCAAAACAAGCGGCCCGCGTGGAAAATCAGTAGAAGACACGGTTCTCTCCAAAGCCCTGTTTATGTCACAAGATATGGTGGCTGTGGACACCGCGGCTGCAAAATTTTTCAACCAAATCCGCGAAATGCCTTTAAGCGATGTGCAATATCTGTCGCTGGGGCAAGCGTTGAAAGTGGGGACTATGGATATTGATAAATTGAATGTTAAAAGGATAAAGATATAAAATAATGGCTTTATCGATAATTAAAGTATAATATAAGCTTTTTTTCAAATAATAATTTATATTTATAATAATCAGCTAAACTGGAGATTTCTATGAAAACAGCTAAGTTTGTAGCTATATTAGCCGTAATTTTAATTTCAAATGCCTTTGCAGGTCCAGCTACAATAAATCTCTCGGCAGAAAAGCAGCTGATTCGCGGATTTGGCGGCATGAATTACCCCGGTTGGATTGACGATTTAACGGCGGCTCAAAGAGAGACGGCTTTTGGCAACGGCAACGGGCAACTTGGGTTTACGATTCTAAGAATTCACGTGGATCCAAATAAAAATAACTGGCAGAGAGAAGTTGCAACCGCAAAGAATGCCATTGAGCACGGAGCTCTCGTTTTTGCTTCGCCTTGGAACCCTCCAGACGATATGAAAGAATCTTATAACTGCACCAGCAATTGTGGCGGAGCAGACGGAAATACTACGTATCGCCTGAAAGCTAGCAAATATGCGGATTACGCAAAGCATCTAGACGATTTTGTCACTTTTATGAAAAACAACGGAGTGGAATTATACGCCATTTCCATACAGAACGAACCTGATTACGATGCTGGTTGGCTCTATTGGACTGGGGCTGAAATTGTCAATTTTTTGAAAAACCACGCGCGTTCCATAAAATGCCGCATTATGGCACCTGAATCGTTCCAATATGTTAAAGCTATGTCTGACCCTATTTTGAATGATGCTCAAGCACTTGCCAACATGGATATTCTCGGAGCGCATTTATATGGTACTCAGGTTAGCCAATTTCCATATCCGCTTTTCAAGTCAAAAGGGGCGGGGAAAGAACTTTGGATGACAGAGGTATATACCGATAGCAAAAACGATGCTGATGTTTGGCCAATGGCTTTGGATGTGGCTGTGCATGTTCACAATTCTATGGTAGAAGCGGAATTTCAATCTTATGTGTGGTGGTATATACGCAGGAGCTATGGCCCAATGAAAGAAAACGGCACCATAAGCAAGCGCGGTTATATGATGGCTCATTTTTCCAAATTTGTCCGCCAAGGATATTTAAGGGTTGATGCTACCAAATCTCCCGAAACAGATGTTTTTGTATCTGCATACAAAAGCGCCGATAGTGTTGTTATTGTAGCTATCAACAAAAAAACATCGGCTGTGAGCCAGCAATTTAACATAAGCAATCTCAATGGCACAATAGCAAAAGTGACAGGCAGAAGAAGCTCTGAAACGGAAAATCTTGTGGCAATTGCAGACATTAATCTCACAAACGGTAGCTTCACAGCCAGCCTTCCCGCGCGGAGCGTTACAACATTTGTAGGCATAAGGCAGGGAGCCACCACGCCAAGTAGTTCTTCCGCCGCACCGAGTTCTAGTAGCCTAGCGAGCAGTTCAAGCGCGGCAGTTCCAGGCGTATTATGCAATGTAGATAATCTCAAATCTCCTTATACTGGTTGCAATAGCATTCCAAGACCGAATATAATATGCTCAGACGGAACCACACCTGGAGCAGCAACATTCAACGTTGGCGGTTCAGATATAACAGGGTGGAATTATTCGGGCGGTGTTCACGACTTTTGTAATCCTGGCACAAGAGCCGTTAATTTGAGTGCAGTTACATGCGGCAGCACAAGCGTAACGCTTAATCCGCCAATATCTTGCGGCAGCTTTATAATTGTTGCACCGTCCAGCAGCAGTTCTTCCGTTGTAGTGTCAAGTTCCAGCGAAGAAGACACAACACCGATAGCTAATCACTCCCCACTAGCCACTAGCCACACCCCAACCTACTACTCCCTAAAAGGCGAACCTCTTGGGAATGCAAAGCCGCAAAAAGCGGGAATTTATATAGTTAAGCAGGGAAATTCAATTCGGAAAATTGCGGTGAGAAATTAAAGTATCAACTTCCAAAAATTCTTAATCCTCTCCAAATTTTTCTTATCAAACACCAGATGTTCAACATCCTTGGTTTTACGTTCAAGGTTTATGTATTTCAATGCCTCTGCTATTTTGGCGTGCAATTCAGCTTTATTCGATACCCCAACCCTATGCTTCAAAAAAACATAATCCGGTTTTGCGAATTTCTTTAAAAACAAACCATCGTAAAAATCCCTTCCATTTTGCCTCAAAATGAGAGCACCGAGTTTCATTGAGAATAAAACAGAAATACTTGGCATCGGAAAAAGAAAGGAAAAACCGCAACCGTTTATTGTCTCAAAACCACTATTAAACCCCAAAGCTAGTTTATGCTTAAACCCAAATTTCTCTATTTCAGTTTTAATTGTAGAGCCTTGCATCAATTTGTTAGGAATAGCACCTATGGATGTAAAAAATCTCTTCTCGTCAAAAACGGAAAGTTTTATGTTGAAGAGAAATTTTGGAAAGTAAAGGTATCTTTTAAGGAGAACCTGGCTTGGATTTTCCTTGTATTTGGACTCAACTTTAACCCCTGCTTTCTCTAAAAAAGAAATCACGGAATCTGTCATTTTTATAAAATCATCTTCTGAACAATCTACGAAGTTGAAAAATAAATCTCTGGTAAATCTGTCTAATCCGTATTTAAAACGAATCGCTGGACCGCCAACAAGTATAAGTCTGTTTATAAACGGGCTTGTAGATAAAAAATCTAAAATCATAAACTGTACATATTCTCTAAGCATTCCTTTCTTTAATAGCTCCGTTTTTTCCAAATTTGGAAAATAGCTATAAACCTGTTCCAAAGAAATCATATATCCTCCAAAAATTTTTTTTTCAGTATATCAATTTTTTCTAAAATAATTTGCTTCTCAAATATCTTAGCAAAAGTAGTTAGTTTATTCCAATCTAAGTGTAAACTTCGTATTTCTTTTTTAAAGTTATAAGATGGATAAAGATACAGCAAATCCAAAATGGCTTTTTCTGGGCTTGCCATAAAAAATGTGAAGCCGTTTTTTTCCACAGCATTGTAGCCGAACATTAAACTCGGTTTTATTTTTTTATAAGAAAAAGTGCCCAAGCTATTTTCAAAAGTTGAAGTTTTCAAAGAAGACACAGATGTAATCTCGTTTGTGGCTTTTGGGATAATTCCATGAAAAGCAAGTGCCGTGTGTAAACTTATATAAGAGGGTTTGTATATTTTGCCCGCCGCATAATGAGCAAAGCCATCGTTGCTCGCTATATCCGCAAAAGCGTAATAGCCATTCCTGAGCTTGATGAGCAAGCCCTGTTTTTCCCACCGCCCAAAATTATTTTTGTCAAAAACCGATTTGGTAGCTCTGAGCTGCGAAACAGAGACTATTCCGAATGGTTTAAAAACTTTTTCAAAAGAAAGGTAATTCACATTCTAATTCCTTTTTTATGGAAATATACATAAAAATAGAATTATTTTGCATTTTTAGCGATTAATTTTGCATTTTTTCCGAAAAACTTACTGTATATTCTAAAAAAGTCATTATTTTTATTATATATAGTGTATCGTAAATTGGAGGATACTATGTCTGCTTTGGAATCCAAGAAAGGCTTAATATACCTTGCTCTTGTCTCTGCAATGCTTTGGGTTATAGCGAGTTGCTCTTCAGATCCAACAAAAGATGAGCCTGGTACTGGAGGAGGCGTGAGTTCAAACATTGTCGGAGGCACATCTAGCAGTTCTGCTGTGCTTCCAAGCTCCAATAGCGGTCCTTCAAGCCCTTCAACAACTTCAAGCTCAAGCAATTCAGATGTTGCTGGCTCAAGCAGTTCCATAGCTGCTGGCTCAAGTGATTCTGGTGAAGTAGGCTCAAGCAGTTCCGTTGGCGATCCAATGAACGTTACGCTGAGTTGCACTGGTCTTCAAGAAACCGTTGCGAAAGGCGCAACCATCGCTGAACCAACTTTAACTTGCAGCGATGGCAGCGAGCCAAGCAGTAAACAATGGACTGGCCGCCCAGGTGGCACAACCAACCCTTCTTGGACAGTGAGCCAAAACACTAACACCACCAGTTATAACATAAAAGTTACCGCTACTTGCGGCACTGCTTCAAATTTAGCGGCCGATTGCGGTACGGTGACGGTTGGCACTCCTGGTTCAAGCAGTTCCGTTGCAGGAGGAAGTTCAAGCAGCCGTGGTGGTTCTAGCAGCTCAGTGACAACAGGCGGCACAAGCAGTGCCGGAGGTGGCAACAAAACTTGTACCCTAAGCAAAAGGTCGTTGACAAATGAAAGATATGCAAGCCAAACCTCGAATAATGATAGGGTATTGGATCTTACCGTGCCAAGCGGCAATGGACCTTTCCCGCTGATTATTTTTGTTCACGGTGGTGGATTTACAAGCGGAAACAAATCAAGTCTCAGTTCACCGTTTAGCGCTACCAATGCTACAAACAGAGGGTATGCCTTTGCCAGCATAAACCATCGCTTAGCTTCAAATTCTCAGAGAGGTTTTCCAGAAGGAATAGAGGATATTTTGACAGCTATCCGCTTTTTAAGAGCCAAAGCTGACTCTCTCTGCCTAGACCCAAATCGTTTTGCTATGACAGGCTTTTCGGCTGGCGGTTATCACACCGGAATGGTAGCTGTGCTTTCTGGTGCAACACACGACTTTGATAATTCCGCCCTTGGATATCCTGGCGTTTCCAGTGCTGTTCAGGTAGCGGTAAGTCAGAGTGCTCTTACCGATTTTACAAAGTTAGACGCACAACAACAGGAGCTAGGCGGTCGTTGGACTATGTCCACCCATTATGGCTCAGGTTCTATGTTGTCGCAGTATCTTGGAATTACGACTACCGCTAGCAATATTCCTGCAAAGTCAAATCCGTTAACTTATGTAAGTGCGAACACGATACCAATAATGATGCAGCACGGTCTTAGTGATAATTTAGTTCCTTGGAAGCAGTCGGAGCTATTGGTCAACGAAATCAATAAGAAAGCCTCAGGCAGAGCTATATTAGACACACTTAAAGATCAGGGTCACGGGAATTTCAGTAATTCAGATCTAACTAGCACAGTATACAACTTCTTGGATAGGCATCTTAAATAGTAAAGAGAGAGACGTAATATGAAAGACATAAAATTTGATCTAGCAAAATCCGCACAGATTGCAGTCATCTGGCTTGCCTTTGTGTTCACCATTGCAGCAGTTGCCATTGCAATCAACGCCCTTACTTCTGCACCACCATCGCCACCATTTGCGCACCATCCTTCATTCGCGCAGGGAGGGCATACGCCACCTCCGCCACCGCATTTACGTGGGCAAGGGCATCCACCACCACCGCATTTGCGCGAGGGGCATGTACCGCCACATTTGCGTGAAGGGCACCAGCCACCTCCGCCGCCACCACATTTGCGTGAAGGACATACGCCGCCACCTCCACCGCATTTGCGGCATGGGCACAAGCCACCTCCACCGCCACCACCTGAACATGAACCGCCACCCAATTAAAAAAATGGTTTGAGGTATTATGAAAACGTTTCTAAAAGCATTGTTCTTGGCGGCTGCTGTGGTAGCCTCCGTTGCAAATGCTAGACCACCAAGCCAAGAGCCGATGTCTGGAAAAACTGCGTTGCAGTTCTGGGCAGATAATGACATTAGACTCGGCTGGAATTTGGGCAATACGCTGGATGCGGTTGATAGAAAGACCAATAAAAATGACTGGGTAGCCACAGAAGGTTTGTGGGAATGGGGTAGAGGAGTACCTGAGGCAACGCAAGCATTGTTCAATGGTGTTAAAGCGTCTGGCTTTGATATAGTCAGAATTCCTGTAACTTGGATAGGGCACATCGGAGCCTCCCCTAATTACACCGTAAGCGAAGCTAGGTTACAACGTGTATCCCAAGTAGTTGATTATGCTAAAACCGCTGGCATAAAGGCGGTGATTATCAATATACACCACGATGGAAACTATACTCAGCCGGATAAGGGAACATGGGGATTTGTGGATCTTAAGGGAGCGGAAAACGATGCTTCCAAAAAAACTGCAATACAAGATGAACTTGGCAAAGTTTGGACACAGATAGCCAACTATTTTAAAAATTACGGAGACTATCTGATTTTTGAAACGCTGAACGAAGTCCATCAGGGCAATTGGGGAACCGTAGCCAATACCGATGCCTACCGAAAGCAACAAGATATACTCTTTGATTGGAATGGGGCGGCACTTTCTGCGATTCGCGCAACAGGTGGCAATAACGCTACTCGCTTTGTTGCGGTTCCGGGTTTGGGCAGCACAGAACCAGAAACCGTTATTAACGCCCATAACCGAGGGAAATTATTGCCAAGTGACGGAACAAATGGCACTAGCAAATTGATTGTTTCTGTTCATTACTACCATCCGTGGCAATATACCGTAGCGGATGTAAACGGCACAGATAAGACAGATGAGTGGAAACAGCCCGAGCGAGGTCATCCAGCTAGTGCAATGGGTTCGCTCAAAAGCACTTTTGTAGATAACGGAATTGCGGTTTATGCAGGCGAATGGGGAGCACCAACCAATGTACGTAGCGGTAGCAATGATAATAATATAAAAGCTACTCATCGCGAGTATATCAAGACTGTGGCAGCCAAAGCTGTTGAGAACTGCGTAGTGCCTATTTACTGGGACGATGGTGGCAACTTCAAATTGCTTGAACGCTCAAATGGCTTGGCAAAAACTGGATTCTGGTCGGAGGTGTTATCTGATATTATGGCTTCAATAACGCCTCCGCCCTCTTCCTGCCCAAAGTCGTCTAGCCCGTCTAGCAGTTCTCGCGCAAGCAGCTCCAGCTCCGGCACAGCATCATCAAGCAGCGGTGCTGTAAGCAGTTCCAGTTCTGGTGATAGTAGTTCCAGTTCCGAAGAAGATACTTCCCCTATTTTAAATAATCCTGCGGATGTTCGCCCACAAGTGAGTAGTGTTTATTATTATTCCCTAAAAGGCGAACCTCTCGGAAATGTAAAACCGACCAAAGCAGGAATTTATATATTTAAACAAGGGTCTTCAATTAAGAAAATCGCAGTTAGGTAAAATTTTCAACTATGGAGTTCGCTATGAAAAAAGTCGCAATCGCCTTATGCCTCGCAATAACCTTCGCCGTGCCAGCTTTTGGGCAAGACCCTTGTTCGCAAACCACTAAATTGAGCGGCGGGACAACCTGGAATGGCACTAAAGGTGCCACTGTCATAAGCGGCTCAGGCGATGATGCCATAGGAGTTGAAGCTTGGACAGAAGCAGGCGGCGACAAAACTAAATTGACTTGGTATGGGGCAAATCAGGGTGGTGGTTCCGCTTTTAGAGCGGAATGGACAAATTCCACGGATTATTTAGGCCGCGTTGGTTATCAATGGGGAACCAACGGGAAAAAATGGAACAATTTAGGAGACCTTTGCGTTGACTATAACTACACAAGGTCTGGCGTCAATACTGGAGGTTCATACTCTTATATAGGAATTTACGGTTGGACAATAGGCAGTAGCAACTCCGCTGAATTTTATATAGTTGAAGATTGGTTTGGAAATGGTCAGCAAGCTGCAAATAATTTGGGCAATAATTGCCAAACTCACAACAATATTACTGTAGACGGCAGAACTTATCAAGTTGTCACTTGCATAAGGCCCCAAGGTTCCGGTTGCGTAAGTTGCAACAATCAGGCTTTTGGGCAAGTTTTCAGCATACGCCAAGGCATGGCTCAAAATACTGCTGCTAATAAATGCGGAACAATTTCCATTAAAAAGCATTTTGAAGAATGGATAAAACAGACAACTGAAAAAGGCGGTCAATCTCCAGCTAAATATATTTACGACAAAACCTACGAATCCAAGTTTTTGGTAGAAGCCGCTGGCGGCACAGGTTGGTTTGAAGCCTCTTGGATGAAATTTTCCAGAACAGGTGCTTGCGGTGGCACAAGTGGCGGAACTTCCAGTGCGGCAGTTTCTTCTAGTTCCAGAGCAAGTAGTTCAAGCGTTGCAGCTTCCAGCAGTTCACGTGCGGCGAGCAGTTCAAGTGCTGCAGCAACAGGTCCCGCGGAATGCGGTGAATATAAAACGAGTTTTTGCGGTGGCTTGGCTTATGGCAGCGTTCCTTCCAACTCAACCACAATGCCAACAACGGGCAATTGCTTGTATATAGGAGATTTTGAACAAATCCAGCCCAACTTGAATTCAACAGTTGCCATAAATGGCATGGAAGTTACCCTTGGCAGTGCTTGGGCAGATAGCACTATTATAAAAGGAGATAAAAAACCAGCTACTAAAGATGGCGGTTATTATGTTTTTGTAAAAACAGGAACAATCAACAGCTATCAAAATAACGGCTGGAAAGGTATTGTAGCTAAAACAAAACCGGCTTGTACAACTCCTAGCAGTAGCTCCAGCGGGGCAGCTTCGTCCAGTAGTTCCAGCGAGGCAGGTGATTCCAGCTCCAGCTCCGAAGATGCCACGCCAATAATCAGCCACTCCCCACTAGCCACTAGCCACTCCCCAACCTATTATTCTCTCAAAGGCGAACCCCTCGGCAATGCAAAACCGACCAAAGCAGGAATTTATATTGTTAAACGGGGGTCTTCAATTCAAAAAATCGCAGTGAGGTAAATATGAAAAAAGTCTTCTTTTTTCTCGCCTTCTTGTTGTTCCTTGTCGCTTCTTGTTCAAATCAGAACGATCATGAACAAGATAAACATGATGAACACGGTGATTCTTCATCCTCTGATCCAATTATCAATTCCAGCGCAGGAGTTTCTTCTAGCTCCCGTGCTAACATTTCCAGCAGTGCAACGCAGAGCAGTTCTAGCATTGAAACGCAGAGCAGTTCCGATGGCGATGCAATGCTTAGCAGTTCTGATGTTGCAACGCAGAGTAGTTCCAGCAACACAACGCAGAGCAGCTCCGGTGGTGCAACGGGTGGCTTAACATGCCAAGACCCGGTCTCCACCACAGCCACAGATTATTCAGATATGAAGAACTGGAGCGTTTTCACCGCCGCCGACAAACTCACAGAAGACGTTGATATATTCTTGCTCTATCCCACATCAATACAGAGTTCTGATCCAGAAGATTGTCCTTATGCAAGGATAAACAATTCCTCAATGCGCAGGAGCGTGGATCAATGGTATAGCGGGATTAAATCAGTAGTCACATCTAATGCAAACGTCTATTTGCCATATTACCGACAAGCTAATGTATTCGGCTCTGGATGTTCTGGTGCTAATATGACTGGCGGGGCTGCTATGGAAGACGTTATTGCATCGTTCCAATATTACTTAACCCATATAAACAAGGGTCAGCGTCCTTTTATGACCTTAGGCTT
>JAITFN010000059.1 GCA_031281345.1 Candidatus Fibrimonadaceae bacterium | reverse complement strand
GTAATAAAAGACAGCGATGGTAATGATGTGCGGGTGTTTGTAAAGGAAGATAAGAAGCGTGGGCTTAGGAGGGATTCGAGTTTTTATTGGAATGGAAGTTGGGAGGTGTTTGAAATGAATGTGTCGCACGAAAGAATAAATTTGGATGAAAAATTGAATGAAATGCGAAAATCTGTGAAAGATAGCCTTGAAAAATACTGCTGGAAACGTTATAGGAGCAATTAAATGAAATTATTTATAATGTCTATTGCCGTTCTTTATGCTCTCGCATTGTCAAGCGACATAGCAGAGAGTAAAGCATATGAATATTGTTTCAAAAAAGAAAAATGGTCTTTTTTGAGATTAAGAAGAGTGAAACAAGAACCTCGTTTTAAAGAAAATGTAATTTATTTGCCTGAGGAATATAAATATTGTAAATTAGATTCAAAGGAGACTCACGCGAAAGTAAGTTTTGATAAAAATTTAGAGTTGAAAACACCTTATAGCAGTTTTACTTCTCACAACTATGAAAAAAAATATGACAGCATATTTGTAAGCGAAATTTATGGATTTCATTGTTCCTTAAGCGGGTGGTCGCATTTTGGTGGATGGGACGATTTTGGGGACATATCATACATAAAAGAATGCATATTAAAACCTGAGAAAGAATGCACAGAAGAGAACGAAGAACACAATAACGAAGAAAATAAAGAGTATAATAATATCATTTTGCCAATTTTAAAAAAATCAATAGGAAAAACTTTTACAGTGGAGATAGTGGTAGAGGCGAAATGCCCAAGCAATGCAAATGATACAAATTACAGCGAGAAAAAAAGCATCAAAATCAATAGACCCATTGTCATAATTGGGGAATGCCCTAAGTGAGGCGAAATGAAGTTTACATAGGCAAGGAAACCTACGGTAGCAGGTACGTAAGCGGTCCGACCAAGTTTAGCACGATGTTCATAATTTACTATATTATAACCTATGACCACGCTATCTATAAATGAAGATCTGCTTGAGCAAATAAACGCCGAGGCTCGGAGCGAGGCTCGGTCTGTTACGGAAATAATATCCGATGCGATTAATTCATATATCCAGAAAAAACAAAAGATTAGAGCAGTAGCTATATCGGGTAGTTCTCTTATGGATTTTTACGGAATATTCAAAGATAATCCAATTCCAGATAAATTAGAGCTTCACAAGGAATTTTATGAAAAAAATTCTCGTTGATATAAATATAATTTTAGATTTTTTGAACAAACGAAATTTTTACGAACTAGCAAAACAAATTATACAACTAAAAATATCTACCCGTGACCCAATATGTGAGGTACAAGCATAGTGATTATGTTGGCTCTGTGATTAAAAGATTCAAACTCTTTTCCTGTTTTTGAGTTTAAATGGTCGTGCAAAAAATTATGACATTCATTTGCATTTCTTGTTAAAGTATCATTTATGGAATTATATTCTATTTCCAAAGATAGCACCGCGCTGTATAAAAGCCCAAATCCTCGGTATTTAATTGCGCGCAGTTCGCTTTCTTTCGCAAGGGATTTGCCTTCGCTGAGTTTAAGATGCGCTGGCACAAAAAATACGAATTTTCTCGCATCTGGGTCAAAATAAAACCATTCGTGCTCATCGGTATCTTCTAATATTGTTATATGAAATGTCTCAGGAAAAACAGGTTTATGATTTTTATCTTTTAATGTTTTGCATTTTTCTTCCATTGCTTTGAGAAGTGTGGATATAGATGATGATTTTCCTACTTTTTCACAAAAATTTCTGAGCCGCACTTCGGCGGTGATAGCCCAAGCAACTTCTTTCCAGTCATTATGAATGCCTAGTTTTCCTAGTATTTCTCGTAAAATTGCAGTCATATATCAGATGTCTCTCTCCATACACCCGATAGAAAAGTGTCTATTATTATCTCGTATCTCTCTTCTTCCTCTGGAATATCAGACGCGTAAGCTATGGCCGGATTACCCATGACCTCTAACAAAAGATCCATTCTTTGGCTCACTGATACAGAATGTGCTTCGAACTTTTCTTCAAGAATTTTTCTTTCGAAGCAATTTCTGATATCTTCTTCGGACAGTATTTGTATTATTTTTATACTCATATTTAATTCCCTTTTGGGTTTAAACTAGAAAAATTGGCGAGAACCTTAACCCTGTGGCTACCCATTGTGCCTTTTTTCGTAAAAATAATGTATATTTACTATTAAGTATTATTTAAAAGGCAGGTGTTGCTATGAAGTCTTTTCCCAAACCGTTGATTTTTACTGTATTCCTATTTTGCTTTATGTGGCAAAACACTCACTCACAACTCTTCTATCCTGAATACAAAGAGGAAAAATATCTGCCTCCTTATGACCCTAATGTGGTAGTAGTAAGCCCAGATGTAGAAAAATGGGTGAATGAACAGCTTGTCAATAAAGATAGCTATAAAAAAGTTGTTAAAATGAAAACGGATGTTTTGGGTAGGGTAAAATCCAGAGCCTATTCCTATAAAGACGGGCAAGAAAAAGTTGTTGAAAATAAACAAAAGAGGCTGGTTATGGTTTCTGATATGCATATACGGGAGCATGAAATAGAATCCGAACATGGACGTTATGAATACAATATGGAAACCAAAAAATATGATTATTTTTTAAATGACAAAAAAATGAACGAAAAAGAATATCTTGGATATCAGAATAAAAGTTTAGAGAAATTTAAGCAGCAAAAAAAGGGTAAAAGGGATTTGCCTGTCCCAGGCGTAATAAACAGTGATGACCGCACTTGGGTTGCATGGATGACAGCGGAAGAAATTTCAAAATTGACAAAAAATTATAAAGAACTTGCTATTGATGACTATGTAGAGCCAAAAGAAGCTGCTCACTATAGTTCCATTTTATCATCCCTTCAATTGCCTAGCTCTGGGGGCAATGGAATAGGAGTTTATGTAAGTGAGCTGAACTGCGTTGATCCGTCCGTTGGAATAGTAAATACAAGCAAATATACAGTAAATAATTCCTGCAATAATGGAGTTAGCTATCATCACAATGGAGTTGTAAACATTGTGCAAAGAGCCAGTCCCTTGGCTCATGTATTCGGGTTTAGCGGAGGCAATAACCATCCTTCAAATCCATCCTCATATTCTCCTCCTTTAGAAATCGGATCGCATAGTTATTATTATTACGCTAGTATAGATACGTTTCGTTTTTTATATAGCACTTACGATAGGAATATGGATAATTATATTTACGAGAATGAAGTAATAAATTTTGTAGCGGCCGGAAATGAAAGCAGTACTCATTATGTGACATCGCCAGGTAAGGCATTTAATGCCATAACCGTTGGTGCGATAGATCCTATCACGAATAAATATAAAGACTATTCAAGCTGGAAAAATCCTACATTAGCAAGTCGTCTTCCGATAACTAATGTAGTCTTCAGAGGTATGGGTAGCGATAAGCCCGAGATAGCGATGTATACGGACATAGATCATGGTTATGGCACTTTAGGTGGCACAAGTGCAGCTACACCACTTGCGGCAGGATTCACCGCAACCTTGTTAGACCAACATCCATTTTTCAAAAGACATCCAGCTTTAGTTAAAGCAGTTCTTTTAACGGGAGAAACAATACCTATTCCGTACGCCAGCTCTTGGGATACGGATAATAGCAACAAAGGTCTTAACGCTTCGGTAGTAGCAAGAGGGATTGTGAATTATTCTAGTATTTCGTTAACTAGAAGTGCATGGTGGACTGGTGGAAATTCGGCGCATTTTATCAATAAAGAAATAAGATTCACAGAAAAGAATATTCAAGCAAATAAGCGTTATAGAATAGCCATAGCGTGGCTTGTTGAGGGTAGTTTTATTTATGCTGTGGGGGACTTGCCGCAAGACATAGACTTATATGTAGAGCAAGATGGTCAAAGAATAGCAACTTCAATATCAGCAAGAAATTCTTTTGAAGTCGTGGATTTTGTCACTAACTCTAATTCCCCTTTAACCATAATTATATATAGATCTTCAAATATTACAGGCGATGTGCTTTTAGGTTACCATATGAGGGAGTTTTAATGAAAAAAATTATTAAAATCGCTTTTGCTATTGCAATATCGTTTGCATTTTTATCTTGTGGTCTCTTTAATGACGAAATTCCAAGTATGAGCAGCCGAGTTGTGTCTTATAAAAAACCTATGTTAGAATATAAAAAATATGAAGAAAATGAAGAATTGTATATTTCTATACTAGAATCTTTACACAGTAGAATTGGATTTATTACCGATGAGGACATACTAAAATGGGCTTTTCCGCATATATTTGATAAAGAACAAGCAAATTGCAATTATTTTGCCATATATTTTTCTGGTGCCTCTGCCTCTAATGATTATTGGATTCTTTCACGAGATATGGTTTTATATAGAGTAAAAGCTAGCAACTATTCGGGATGTGAAGGAACCACCGATATTATCATTAGCGCAATGCTTATATGCGATGATACAGCAGAAGGAAATTTGAAAGATAAAATAAATCTAAATTCTACCCACAGTTTAACAGACTCCGATTGGGATTGCAAGAAGAGCGAATACGATAAGGGCGTATTTTTTTGAACAATTCTATCCATAATTTAAAAATTTTTCTACATTAGCCCCTATATGAAGGTCTTGGACAAAAATGGCGAGAGCCTTAACCTCATGGCTTTGAATTTTGGGCCTAGCCATAATGCCACCCACGGGTGTTTGCGCTACCTTGCCGCTTTGGATGGCGAAACCATTGTCGCTTCCGTTGGGGAAATAGGCTATTTGCACAGGGGTTTTGAGAAAATGGCAGAGCAGGGAACTTGGCAAATGGTGCTACCATACACAGACCGCTTAAACTATTGCTCCGCAATTTTGAACAATGTTGGCTATGCAAAGGCTGTGGAAAAAATGCTTGGGGTGGAAATTCCCGAAAGAGCAAAGGTCATTCGCGTTATAGTTAGCGAGCTTTCCAGGATTTTTGACCATTTTGTTTGCGTTGCCGCTGCCTGCGTGGATTTGGGCGCTTTAACAAATTTTTGGTACTTTTTTGATTCAAGAGAAGAAGGCTTGGTGCTTTGGGAAAAGCTAACGGGTGCAAGGCTCACAAATTCTTATGCTCGCATAGGAGGCTTGTATAGAGATACCTATAGCGGCTTTGAAGCCGATGTTGAAAAACTCCTTAAAATGTGCGAAGAGTCTTTGAGAGATGTTCACAAACTTTTGGATAACAACCGCATATTCTTAGACCGCACATCTGGCATAGGCGCGATTAGCCCAGAGAGAGCCTTGGCTTGGGGCTGGACAGGACCTTGCCTGCGGGCAACAGGTGCCGCTTTTGACTTGCGCAAAAACGAACCCTATTACGACTACGAAACCTACGACTGGGAAATTGTCACAGGAACCAAAGGCGATGTTTACGACCGCTTAATGGTTAGGCTTGCAGAAAGCGAAGAGTCCATAAAAATAATCAGGCAAGCCATAAGACGCTTGCAACCTGGTCCTATAAACATAGACAACCCAAAAATAAGAGTGCCAGAACGCGAAAGAGTTTATCAAGATATGGAAGCTTTGATAGGGAACTTCAAAACCGTGGCAGAGGGCATTCGCATTCCCGCTGGCGAGTTTTACGATTCATCTGAGGCGGCAAACGGAGAACTCGGCTTTACACTTATTTCCAGCGGTGAGGGGAAACCTTGGAGAATTAAGGTTCGCCCTCCTTGCTTCACTCAGTTCGCCGCTTTTCACGAGCTTGTGGAGGGTGGCCAAGTTGCAGATTCCATCGCAGTGCTTTCTAGCATAAACATAATTGCGGGAGAATTGGATAGATGACATTTGCAGAATACAACGCAAGACTTTGCAACAAAGATTTGCAGGAATATTTTCAGCTTTTGCTTTTAGAGCGTGCAGACCCTGAAAATTCCGAAGCCGAAGCAGCCAAAGATATTATAGCAGAGCTGCAAGGCATTGTATTTCCGGGCAATTTTAGTGGACACACGATAATAGAATTGCGCGAGCAAAATGAGATAGCTGCAGATTTGGCAGAGCAGGGAAAAATAGACGAAAGCATTGCAAAAATCCAACAAATTTTAGAAATTCATCCAGAACATTACAGCGCATTTTACACGCTTGGACTTATATCTTTTGGGCAAGGGAACATACCAGAGGCTTTGGAGCGTTTTAAGGAGGCTTTTGAATACAACCCCTTTTTCACAGATGCCGTTTTGAGAATTTATGACTGTTGTGTGTGTATGGGCAACACCTGCGCAATAGAAGAATCATTGAACAAAGCCTTGATGCTCCAACCCGAAGATCCAGAACTTTTGGAAACAAAGCAGCATTTGAAAGACGGTACTTATCCAAAGCGGCTCGCAGAACACATCAAAAACCGACCTTCAGAAAAGTTAGAGCTAAAAGCCGAGCTTTTGAAATTGAAACAGATGCTTGAAAACGGCAATTCCGCAGAGGCACTTCAAAAAATAAAAACGCTGGTATAAGCATTTACTAAATTATCTCATATATATTGGCGACAATTAGAGGAGACTGGCATTTATATGTTAAATCTAGGTGGAAAATGCATATTAGTATGTATAATACTCTTATTGTGCGGTTTTTCTTTTGCTGCTACTGGAAAGTCTGCTCCAAAAGCTCCGGCAAAGGCTCCTGCAAAACAACAAAGTACTTCTTCTTCTGGCTTTGCTGCCCAAGTAGCCGCTGCTAAAGCCAAACGCGATTCACTCGCAAGGTTGGATTCGCTTGCAAAACTAGATTCCATTATCAAAGCTAATGAAATGCATAGACAAGACTCTCTTGCCAGAATCTTAGAAAACGATAGGCAAGACTCCATTGCAAAAATGGAAACATTTAGGCTGGATTCCATTGCAAGGCTAGAAGCCTTTAGAAGAGACTCCACTGAAAGAGCAGAAGCCGCAAGGCGAGAAGCCCAGGCAAGAGCCGAAGAAATGGCAAGAGCCAATGCCCCGCCATACCCTAATTACGAGGCTTACTTAGATAGCTTGGAGGCTTATGTCAGATACCTTTTGCCTGGCATAGATAGGTTGGATTCGGCAAAAAAGGCTATAAGCGAAGAAACTCTAAAACCCAAAAGCGATTATGAATCACAGGCCTCTTACGAACAGCGCGCCGCAAATTTTGACAAAAACAAGCAGCAAAAAATTGACAATTTGGAAAAAGAATACCTTGAAAAGGAAAAAGGCATAAGCAAACTGGTAACGGCAGTGACACTTAAAGATGACTTTCAACCCGACTGGGGCGGCTTGCTGGAAAAAAACACAAATATAGATGGCTACAAAGCTCGCATAGATACCATTGGATTTAAAATAAACGAGATGAAGGTTAAAATTGCCCAACTGAACAAGCAGCTTGGCAGGTTGTTTCTTTACAGGAGTGATTCCGTGAAAATAGCCAAGAACGTGCGAGAAAAGAATTTTGGCTATATGGCTCGCTTGGATAACGCAAAGATATTGATGCAAGACTATATGCTTCAGGATCAAGCAAAAGTTATGAGAACAGACAGAAAAAAGGTGGATATGTATTTGGGCAATTACGATGTTGATAGGCAGGAGTTTGATCTTAATGCGAGAGATATATATTCCGAGAAATATCCTTTTGATTATGTTGGCAAGGTTAAAATTCCAACTCAGTACGCCGAAATAATAGACCGCAAAACAGACGATTTCACGGTGAGCATAGACTATATAAATTTTCCATTTATGGTAAATGGCATAAAAACATTCCCGGGCGCAAAAAAAGCATACGTTTTTTGGAAAGATAATGAGTTTGAAAATGAGGGCGGTTTTAGAATTGTTCCGGGTTACGAAGAGATACCGGGTTTTGAAGTGTGGGCACTGCGAGCAGATTCCCTTATAAGCGGCAAGCTTGCCCCTAGGGATTTAGATGCTTCGTTTGCCAAAGCAAAAGTGAAATACAAAGAAGACACCGGTCCAAGCTGGTGGACTACTCAAAGAGTTGTGCAGGTATTGTCCTTTACTGCTTCTGCTGGGTTTTTGGTTGCCGGAATTTTGCAAAACAGCAAGGCGAGCAAAAAACTGAAAGAAGTGAAAACAGCTTTTGGTGAGGCAGAAGATATACTTGTCAATAACTATGATCCTATTGAGTATTCGGACAAGCGTGATAAATATAACAAGCAAAAAGATAATTTGAAGAAAATTGAGAATATGAGAAATATTTTTTATATCTCTGCCGGAACCTTTGGGGTTATTGGTGCGGTGAGTTTTGCTTTTTGATTTAGGAGGAGAATGAGTATGAAAAAATTTTTTGTCCCGTTGTTTTTTATTTTGCTATTTGGCTGTTCCAATGAAGATTTTGAGTCAAAGGTAGCAGCTTCAACGCAAAAAGATGATCGTTGCTATGTTGAAGGTAGTGATGACTATTACAAAAGTATTAGCAAGGAACTTTGCAAAGAAATAGGTGGCGAACCAGGAAAATATCGCCCAGGTGGTGATGTTAGCAGTAGCTCAGACGAAGGAATCAGCAGCAATTCTCGCAGTAGCAGTTCCCGAGGCAGTAGCAGTTCTCGCGGCGGCAGCAGTTCCGGTGGTGTAGGTAGTAGTAGCTCTGAAGGAGATGATGATAGCAGCAGTTCCGGTGGTGCGGTTAGCAGTAGTTCCGGTGTTGTTGGTAGCAGCAGTTCCAGCGGCACGGGTAGCAGTAGTTCTGGCGGTGCGGGAAGCAGTAGTTCAACAGGCAATTCAAGTAGTTCTGTTGGTGCAAGCAGTAGCTCTGCAAGTTCCAGCAGCAGTAGCGCACCACCGAGTTTAACTTGTTCGGCATTTCCTTATTATTATGTGGCAAAAGCAAAGAAAGAATCTATAAAGAATATAGTTTCTAATAATGGATGCGGAACTATCACATATACGGTACCCAGTGGAAGTGGTAGTAGTTATGCTTCTATCGTTGATGGTGACTCTATAAGTTTTGCTAATGCTACTGCTTCTGCTACAGAGCGAACTATAACTGTAAGGGCAAGTGCTTCTTCTGCTCAGTGCGAACTTGTAAACTGCCCAATAAAAGTAGTTATAGCAGATAAATTTGCAAAGATAGAAACATGTCATAACCCTAGAGTTCCAGTTGGACCTAGTATAACAGCTGTTGAAGTCACTTGTGTAAATGATGATAGTACTCCAGCAAAAACTTTTGGCTGCGATTGTTCTGGTAAAGACACTCCAAACCAATCAGATTGGACTACTAGTAGTATGTTTAGTCTAAATGGAATTAAAGCGAGTGGCAGTGGTTGCTGGGCTATAGCTCCTATTCCAGCCACCGATGCGAATAAAGAAATCAAACGGGTTTTAATAGAATATAACAAGGAGATAGGATGCGTAGCATATTAATTTTAGCAATATTCGTTCTCGTTTTCGCTTCCTGCCATAGTGATGTTCCGGGGCTTCCTTCTTCTGATAAAATTAAGTTTTGCAAATATGAAGACAAAAATGGCAAGTCTCAGTGCGAAAGCACATATGTAATTTCTGAAGCGGATTGCAAAAAATTAAAGGAAAATGGAAAGGCCGAACTTTTTTCCGATAAGGATTGCAAAGTACCTTATAAAGAAGACGAAGAATAGTCAATGGCAAAGAAACGCAAAAAGCTTCAAGTATATGTATATTCAAAAGGCACGGATAAGCCGGAGTCTTATGAGATTCCTGTTAGGGTGATCGGCGGGTGGATATTTGGGCTTGTGATAATAATTTTTGGCTTTGTGTTTTGGTTGCCAGACAATATGATTAACCTCAAAAATTTTCGCGTACTTGAAATAGCACAAGAGCAAAAAGCAATGCAATTAACAGCGAATAAATTGGAAAAACAAATTTACGAAGCAAATTCGCAAATAAAAAACAGCCGCAGCCTAAGGGAAAAAATAAACCAATTAGCCGGACTACCAGTAGATACTTTAGACCATGAAAAAAGACCTGCGCCAAAAACCTACAAAGGAAAAAAGATACTCGCAGACTTGGAACGCATAAGAAAATCACAAGACACATATAAAAAACTTCGCGATGCTCTTGAAACAGACGAAGTTTATGCGAATAGCTTGCCCTTGCTGCACCCAATTATACAGCACCAAAACATAACCAGCAAATTTGGGCGGTTGCAAGACCCTATAACAAAAAGAGAATTATCTCACAGAGGTTTGGATTTTGCCGTTAGCGAAGGCGACACAGTTATAGCCACAGGAGATGGCACAGTTGAAGCCATAATAAATCAGAGATTTGGTTTTGGAACCACGTTGGAAATTCAGCACACGCCACGCGTGAAAACAGTTTACTCTCATTTGCAAAGCATTTTGGTTCAGAACGGAAAACCCGTGAAAAAAGGGCAGCCCGTGGCTTTAGCTGGCAAAAGCGGTAGCGTTTTGTGGCCAGTTTTGCACTACGAAGTTCGCTTTGACAATCAACCCATAAACCCCGAAGATTATTTTATCACGAGGTAAAATTTGATAGCTTTAAAGCCAATATTTTCTAAGATATTTAGAGTTTTAAAAGTAGTTTACAAAGCATCAAACCATATTTTCAGGATTGTGCTGCTCACCTTTATATTGTATTCAATAGCGTTCAGCCTTGTTTGCACTTATGCGGTATATAAGGCTTACAATTACGGAATGGACATTTTGAATGAGGTAGAAGAATTAAAAACCAAGCAACCGGAACAAAGCGCATTTATGAAAAGTTTGGGTAGCAAAGCGGAGATAAAGCATACATTTGTGCCACTGGATAGCATTAGCCCTTTTATGCAAAAAGCGGTTATAGCTGGCGAAGATGCGGGTTTTTATTTTCACCCAGGTTTTGATGTTAGGGCAATAGCAGAGGCTTTGGAAGTTAACCAAAAGAAAAACAAGGTTATGTTTGGCGGAAGCACCATAACGCAGCAGCTCGCAAAAAATTTGTTTCTTTCAAATGAGCGTTCTTGGGAGAGAAAGTTCAAGGAATTAGCCTATACCATTTTGATGGAAAAATATTTGGGCAAAGACAGAATTTTGGAACTTTATTTGAATTATGCGCAGTGGGGGGTAAATATTTTTGGTTGCGAAGAGGCCTCGCAATATTTTTACAAAAAATCCTGCTCAAAACTCAGCATTGACCAAGCCATAAACTTGGTTGCAATGCTCGCAAGCCCAGGCAAGCATCATCCAGAAATGAAAGAAAGCCGCTTTATGCAAGAGCGCAGAAATATGATTTACCGCAATATGTTCCCTAAAAAAGACTCTTTGCTAGTGGATAGCCTTAGGAGTTTAACAATGCCATCAAATGCTGATTAAGGTTTTTCTATATTATTTAGATATTTATAGGGGATTTTTGTATGAACAAAACAAATTTGCTTTTGAGCGCATTTATTTTAAGCGTGGTGTTTCTTTTAGGCTGCTCTTCTCCTGAAGTGTGCGAGTGCGGCAATGGGCCAAGTTCAAGCAGTAAACCTTCTTCAAATTCAGGTGGTGGCTCAAGCAGTAGTGGTGGTGGTACTATAGAAGACCAATTACTAACCAGAAAACCTATTACAATATCTTCAGGTAAAAGCTATGCCGATATAGATGGAGAACCAGTTGCTTATACAAAGGAAGATGCCTTAAACAATTTGGAAAAAATAGATTTGATAGCATATTGCGGCACTGATGAGGGATATTGCAAAAACGATAAAATTTATAGACCTTATGAAATAGATTTATTTTTGAATCCTACTTTTGTCGGTAGCTATGTTAATTTTTACGAAATTCCACAAGACCAGTCAGGCATATTTAGAACAGCCACAAGGTATTCCCAAATTGTAGGAACATTGCAGAGTTTATCTAAGGGAGGTTATCTTTCTGGTCCCGGCGAAGAAGAAATTTCCATTGAAAAAGACAAGGTATTTTTTGTTGCAACATCAGAGGACAAATGGCTCATTGTTATTATCAAGGCAATAGGCAATCAATCCGTTGATTTGGAGATATTACTGATACCGGGTAATTAATTGCGAATACTGTTTTTAATTTTATTTGCATCTACCCTTGCCTTTGCCGCTTTTTACGGCAATCAAAGTGGGATTAAATGGAAAAGCGCGGAGACGGAGCATTTTTTGGTGCATTACCCTGTGGAACATAGAGAACGTGCAGCGGCGGCCATAGGTTTTGCCGAAAATGTTTACGATACCATAACCATTCGCTACAAAATTAAATTGCCCAGCAAGGTGAATTTGGTTTTCAACAATGGGCTTTTCAGCAATGGCGAGGCAAATCCGGTTTACAACATGATGCAAATTTGGCTCACGAATTGGGATTTTAAAATTCGTGGTTCTCATTCTTGGATTAGCGATGTTGTAACGCACGAGTTCAGCCATTTGGCGAGCATACAAAATGCGAGCAAAACTCCGCTGCCTTGGATTCAAGGTTTGCAAATCTCCAAAAGCGATTTTCTAAATGAAAAAAAACAACTCTCCATAGGTACATACATTCCTTTCACAATAATGCCTCTTTGGTTTGCAGAAGGCACAGCTCAATTTGAAAGCTACAGAATGGGCTTTGACCGCTGGGACACTCACCGCGATATGCTTTTGAGAACCGCATTTTTGGAGAACAAAGTTTTGCCCTTGGAGTTTATGGAAAATTTCAGCGACCAAGCATTAGAGGGGGAACTAGGACCATATACCCAAGGATTTGATTTAGTTCGCTACATTGCAGAAACTTATGGGGAAAATGCCATTCCCGAATTGTGGAAAGATATGGGAAAACTCTCAAACTGGACTTTAAGCGGCGCACTTAGCGATAAATTTAAAATTACAGAAAAAGAATTGTATAAAAATTGGAGAGAAAATAGAAAAGAGCGTTATGAAAAAATCCGCAGTTCAGTGGGAGAAGTAAAAGCAGGGGAAAAAATAAGCGACAGTTCTTTTTACAACGAGTTTATATCCGTGGCAAATGGCAACCTATATGGGCTTTCAAATTTTGAAAGTGATTTTTTTGACGGAGAAATTTTTGAATACAAAGATTCTACATTAAAAACTTTTGAAAAAGTCAAATTGAAAAAACCGTATCTCTCGCAGGGAATGAATATAAGGCAAACTTCAAAAGGGTTGCTTCTCGCTTATGTGACATACCAAAACAGGGATAAAAAAGGCAAGCCATATTTTGACATAGCCATAGCAGACACAAATGGCAAATCGCATTTAGTCACAAAATTTGCAGACGCAGTTTATCCCGATATTTCCCCAGACGGAAAGCGAGTTGTTTTCGCAAGGAGAGAAGCAAACGGAACCAGATTCCACCTCTCCATAGCAAATACAGATTCATTAAGCGATTACAAAGATATAGTTGACCCAGTGACCGCAGAATTCAACATATTCAATCCCAAATTCTCCCCAGACGGAGAAAAAATAGCATTCAGCTATTTTGACGGCACAAAACGACAAATAGGATTTGCAAACTTTGATGCGGCTGGTTGGGAAGGAAGAGACCCCTCTTGGAGCGCAGACGGAAAAAGCATTTATTATTCCAGTGATGAAACGGGAATTTTCAACATATACAAAAAAAACTTGGAAACAGGCGAAACAAAAAAAATGACAAATGTACTAGGCGGTGCTTTTTCCCCGCTTGAAAAAAAAGATTCTCTATTTTACATAAACTACGACAGAGACGGATTTTCTATTTATAGAATTGAAATCAAAGAATTAAAAACAGAAAATAATTCTCAATCCATAGCTCTCAATTCTCCACTAAAACAAGATTCAGACGAAATCTCTTTTGCAAACTCAGAACGCTCATACATTCCCATTCCACGAATGCCAATTCTTGTGCCTTTATTCGCTTTTGAAGACCGCTCGCCAGATTTTGGTGCGGTGAATACGGGAATTATGGTTCCGAAAGCTGGACTTGCTTTTGGGTTGAACGACCCTTTGAATAAAAATTATTTTCAAATAGCCGCTTTGCAGCAAATTGGAAAATTTGGCGAAGACAGCCAGAGCGATTTGCTTGTAAGTTTGGAAAATCGCAGTTTTCCAATTACACTTAACCTCGCATTTATGCGAAGCAATACAGTCTCAAAAGATACAATACGCTACGAGGCTTTTCCAGATTCTTTGGGAACAAGTGAATACGCATCCGAGCTTTACAATGCTTCGCTCTCCGCTTCTTATTCGCTTTTTAAGATGGGAGATTCCTTAACAGTGTTTGCTTCTTATGACTGGGAAGCATTTAATCTTTATCAAGATTTTTTTAAATGGGATTATCATAAAAGGTGGCAGGCGGGTTTAATAGCTGGTTTAGCAATATTGGATAGCCTTTTAAGTTTGCAAGGTTTATATTCTTTTTCCAATTCAAATCTGTTTAGACCTGGAACTTTTGCCGAGAGTTTTTCGATTAGCGATGCTGGTTTTATAGAGCCGCATTACAGGCATTTCAATTTGCACGAGTGGGCGGGTTCTGCAAAGATTAAAATCAGCAAATTTTCTCTATCTTTTTTTGGTGGCGGAATTTTGGATTGGCAAAGCAAGGATTCAGATACTTTGGATAATTTTTATTTGCACCCACTTGTTATTGATGGTTATCCCATTTTGAAAAACAGCGAGAGTTATTTTAGGCAAGGAACAGGAACTTTTTTGGCCGAAGCCAGCTATGCTTTTTCTATTTACAGCGATTTTAGAAAAAGGTTTGGGATTTTCACCACAAGGAATTTTGAAGTTTCTCCCTATGTGCAAATGGGTTCTGCTTGGGACTATCATCCATTGCCTGCGCTCAAACATAAAGAAAATTGGTTGCGTAGCTTTGGCATAAATTGGCGTATGGAAAACTATTTATTTTATTCTGCACCTTTCAATTTCAATTTTGGAGTTGCAAGGGGCTTGGATGAACCCAAAGATGTTAGGATAAAAATCGGAATTGGGGTTTACTAATTACTCAGACTTCAGCTCCCTAGTCATCAATTCTTCAATGGCGGTGCGAGGGTCTTTTTGTTCAAAAAGCACTTCGTAAACTGCATTGACAATGGGCATTTCTACTCCGACTTTTTTAGCAAGGGCATAAGTGCTGCGTGCTGTTGGAACACCCTCTGCTACCATTTTTATATGTGCCAAAATTTCGTTCAAGGTTTTGCCCTTGCCTATTTGTTCGCCAACAAAACGGTTTCTGCTGTGGCGAGACATACAAGTGACAATCAAGTCTCCAATGCCAGCAAGGCCAGAGAAGGTTCGCGGGCTTGCACCTAAGACTTCCCCTAATCTGCAAATCTCTGCCTGCCCTCTTGTGATTAGCGCGGCTTTTGTGTTGTCGCCAACCCCAATTCCGAGGCCGTCTATAATTCCACCTGCTATGGCTATTATGTTTTTAATGCTGCCACAAAGCTCAACCCCAACCACGTCTTGAGAGGTATAAACTCTGAGCGTTTTGTTGCTAAAAGTTTCTTGGACAATTTTTGCGCAAACCTCGTTTTTGCTCGCTGCCACTATTGCAGAGTAAACCTCTCTTGCAATTTCTTCTGCGTGGGTTGGCCCACTTAGAACGGCTATTTCTTCTTCCGATAGCCACTGAACATAAGAGAGAATTATCTCGCTCATCCTTTTTAGGGAATGTTCGGAAATACCTTTTGTTGCATTAACCACTATGGGGATTTTTTCAGGAGCTGGGCACTCCCCAAGCTGCTGGGCAACATTTTCCATAAATTGGCTTGGAACAGTTAAAACCAGCATATCTGAATCTTTTATTGTGCCAAACATTTCAGTTGAGTACTTGAATTCAGTGGGAAGTTCTATACCTGGGAGTTTGTCTTTATATTCTCTTTCTTTTGCTAAAAGCTCGGCTTCTGTGAGCGATGGAGTCCAAAATTCAAGATTATGCCCGTTTTCGTGCAGAACCTTGCCCAAGGCAAGCCCCCAACCACCGGTTCCTAAAATGGAAACTTTCATAGGTGGTAATATAGCAATTTCTATATTTACGATATACTATGAAAGACGTTTTAAAAAAAATAGGCACTTGGCTTTTTTTAGGGGCCGCTTCTAATAAGTCATTCAATATAGACAAAATGTTGGAAGTTATAATTGTAAATATGATTGCAATGTTTGGAGTTTTTTGCTTTTGCTCTGCATTTTTTTTAACATCCATTTTTTCACAGGAAACTTATCCTGCAATGACTTATATTATGGCATTTGTTTTAGCTATTGTTTTTACTGCTACTCATACAAACAAAGGGATAGAATATTTTAAGGTTGTAAAATTCATTGTCCTTTTGAGTGCTATGCTCTTTTACGGGTTTGTTTATGCGAAAGCCACTTATGGCTATGTATGGTCATTTTTAGTTCCAATTATGATTATTTTTCTAACAAATATTTACATTGGGCTTATACTATGCTTTTGTTATTTCTTTTTAATGATGGCTATGGAACATCTTTTGGGGATTAATGAATATGAGTTGTTTTTTCGCCAAATTTTTGTCTATTGGTTTTTGGTGGTTATGGTAGGTGTTTACGAGGCTCTTAGGATGTGGTATAACAAAAGAATGCAAGAAGATAAGGAAAAAATAGAGATTTTGAGTTTAACCGATCATTTAACCAAACTTTACAATCGCAGATATTTTTCGGATATGATTGAAAAAGAATTTGCAAGGGCAATTAGGCAAAAAGAATGTTTATCTTTTTTGATGATAGATGCGGATAAATTTAAAGACTATAACGATACTTATGGGCATTTGCACGGTGATGAATTATTAGTTTCGCTTGCAGAAATTTTCAAGAGAATAGTTAAGCGTTCCGAAGATTTGATTTTTCGCATGGGTGGAGAGGAATTTGGTGTTTTGCTTCCGAATACCGAATTCAAGGGAGCCTTTTCAATAGCCGAAAAAATAAGAGAAGAAGTGCAAAATAGCACAAAAATAACGATTAGCATTGGTTTAGCCAGCATTTTCCCCAAAGTTGGCGAAATTTCAGAAACATTAATGAAATTAGCAGATAGCAATCTCTACAAAGCCAAAGAAACAGGTAGAAATAAAGTTGTTGGTTAAAAATTTACTATATTACCTAGTCTATGAAATTCACCGCTAAAAAGTCAATTCTTGCGCCAGCGCTTTCTGCTGCCAAGCTGGTTGTACCGGCAAAGCCGGCAATCACAATAGCTGGCTGTTTTTTGCTTCGTCTAAAAGGGAATAATCTCGAAATAACAGCAAATGATGTAACTGGTCTTGGGCTTTGCCTCAATATAGAGGTAAATGGAGAAGAAAACGGGGAAATAGCTGTTTCTGCCACTGATTTTTCTGATACTGTGGCCAATGCACCTGATGTAGAGTTAATTGTTTCCACAGAGGGCTTGAACCTCACTGTCTCTTGGGGTGATGAACGCGATTCAGACCTTGGGGGCAAAAATCCCGAAGATTTTATAAAAACACCAGAAGTGGAACCAGATAGTCAAGTTTCACTTAAAGTACCAGCTCTTAATTTTTTGCTTTCAAAGGTTGCTTTTGCCGCAAGCAAAAACAGCGACAATCGTCCTTCTTTAACAGGCATTCTGCTAGAGGCAGAAGATTCCAAATTGGTTTCTGTTGGCACAGATAGCCACCGCCTTTCAAGGGTATATGTTCAGCCAGAGGCAGAAGAGACTTTTTCTCTTTCGCGTTCTTCAATAGTTCCGCCTCGCGCAATTCAAGCTTTGCTCTCTGCTGCTGCCGCTGTTGGAGATTCAGAAGCAACAGTTTATATGGGTTTTACAGAAACGCATTTGAATTTTAAAACACCAAAGACATCGGTCACCGCAAAACTTTTGGAAGGTCCGTATCCATCTTGGCGACCTGTTATTCCAACAAACTTACCCATTTCAATTAAATTCAACACCGCAGAAATGTTGGATGTTTTGCAGAGGGTAAATGTCTCTGCAGATAAAACGACCCACAATGCAAGGCTCTCTATTCAAGACTCAATAATAAAAATATCTGCTGTTGGTTCTCGCCGCACAAGAGAAAAAATAGCTTGCGCTTGCGAAGGCATAAAAGGCAGCGAACCGTTGCATATAGGTGTTAATGTTAGCTATCTTTTAGAAATCCTAAAAATTTGCGGTGCAGAAGAAACCAAAGTTTTGGTAAATGGCGAACATTCCCTTTGCGAAATT
Source organism: Candidatus Fibrimonadaceae bacterium (assembly GCA_031281345.1). Classification (GTDB taxonomy): domain Bacteria; phylum Fibrobacterota; class Fibrobacteria; order Fibrobacterales; family Fibrobacteraceae; genus Fibrimonas. The sequence goes on along the minus strand of JAITFN010000059.1, from coordinate 12,487 downwards.
TTACCCTCTGGCGATAGCAACGATTTACTATTCCTGTTAATGCTAGTTAGACTTGCTGAATGAAAAAACCAAGAGCCCCTGAGAAAATAGGACAGTACTCAGTGCAAGAATGCATTGGGGAAGGTTCTATGGGCGAAATTTGGCTTTGCCACGATCCCTCTCTAGACAGAATGTTGGTTGTTAAGCGAATGCAGCTCGCACTCCGCGGCTACGAAGATTTGGTGCAGCGGTTCAATAGGGAAGTTCAAGTTTTGGCAGCAATGAACCACCCCAACATAGTTCAGGTTTATGGCTACTGGATGGAAAAGGGTCAGCTCAATTTATCTATGGAATTCATAAATGGCTGGAGCTTGAAACAAGTTTTGGATAAATCCAAGTCACTCCCTGTTTGGGCGGCCTGCTCTGTTTTGTGGGGTTGTTTGAGTGCGCTTGTGCACGTTCATTCAAGGCGTTTTGTACATAGAGATTTAAAGCCCGGAAATATAATGGTTGATTTTGCAGGCCAAACCAAGCTTTTGGATTTTGGAATTGCGCGCATTGAAAATCAAGAGATGACAATTCCCGGAACAGTTATAGGCACAGCCGCCTATATGAGCCCAGAGCAGATTAGGGGTGAGAGCGCAACCGAACTTTCTGATATATTCAGCCTTGGGATAATCGCTTTTGAAATGCTCGTTGGCAAGCATCCTTTTAAAGAGGAAAATGTTGAAAAAACCTCAAAAAACATTTTGAGCAAAAACATATATTCTGCAAACTTTCCGCCAAGCGTTCCGAACGAGCTACGCCGCTTTGTGTGCAGAATGCTCTCCAAAGAGAGCTCCAAAAGAAGCTCGGCTTATAGCTGCCTAATGAAACTGGACTCCATTATGGATGGTTTGCCTCGCGAACTTTCGCACCCGTTGAGTTCCTGGCTGAGGTCTGTGCGCAAAGAGATGCCCTTGCCCGCCCCTCCCGTTTGGAAAAAATCCGTGCCGCAGTTCGCTTGGCTTGCAGGCGCAACAGGCTCTGGGTTTATAGCAGGTTTGATTTTCTATTTTTTTGTAAGGTAGTTCTCAATTACTATATTACCACAATATGGGAATAGTTAGCACAAATGAATTTCGCAAAAAGCTCAAAATCATGGTTGATGGTCAGCCTTATATGATTATTGAGAACCAGTTTGTAAAGCCGGGCAAGGGTCAGGCGTTCAATAGGGTTAAAATTAAGAACTTAATAACAGGGCGTGTTTTAGAGCGCACTTGGAAAAGCGGCGATACCGTGGAAGAAGCAGATGTGACCTACAACGAGGTCACATACTCCTATAACGATGGTTCCAACTGGTTTTTTCTCGACCCAAGCGGAGAAATGGTGGAAATACCAAAAGACGCCCTTAACGGTGCGGAGCTTTGGCTCTTGGATGGCGCAGCCGTGCAGGTCACTTGGTGGAACGGAAAGGCGATAGAAGTTATCCCGCCCACATTCGTTGATTTATTGATAGTGGATTCGCCGCCAGGCGTTCAAGGCAATACCAGCGGAAACGTTATGCGAGCCGCCATTATGGAAACAGGAGCAGAGGTGCAAATACCGCTGTTTATTGAGCAGGGAATGCGTATAAAGGTGGACACCCGCACAGGCGAATATGTGGAAAGGTCTAAATAAGCCAAAAATTATCAGAGGGCTGATAGTAGCTTTCATAGGCTTTGTGCTTCTGACCTTTTTATTTTTCTTTTACATGATTCTTGTTGTTCCATATCAGAATCCAGACGGCAAATTCACAAAAGAGAATATTTTAAGAAACCTCAACGGAGAAAGCCGCGTTTTATATTCCGATGGCGTTTCTGTTATAGGAGCTTTTTTTGATATAAATCACAGGTTGTATGTACCCTACGATTCAATTCCGCAAACACTCGTAGATGCAATAGTTTCTGCCGAAGATTCAAAATTTTGGAAGCACAAGGGCTTTGATGCGAGCGGTTTTATGCGTGCTATGTTCAACAATGTGAAAGCCTTGAGTTTTAGACAAGGCGGTAGTACTCTTAGCCAGCAAACAGTAAAAAATATTTTTGGCAGAGAAGATAAAAGTCTAAAATCAAAATGGACAGAACTTGCAGATGCCCTAAGGCTGGAGAAACGTTTTAGCAAACAAGACATTTTGGAATTTTATTTAAATCAGTTTCAGGTTTATGGCTCCGGCAGGGGTGCCGCCATAGCCGCCATTTATTTTTTCAACAAACCGCTCTCTCAACTTAGCCTTGAAGAATGTGCTTTTATAGCAGGCACGGTAAAAGGTCCGTATAACTACGATCCTCGTGTGCAAAAAACTCCGGAAAAAGCCGAGGCAGCTTTGAAAAAGGGGCAAATGAGAACAAAATATGTTTTGAAACGAATGCTGGAAAACCATTATATAAATCAAGAAACTTTCGATGCCGCAACAGTTCCCGAATTGAATTACGGAGAATTCAAATTCAACGCATCTTCTCTTTTAGACAAAATAGACCGCGAATTAAACGAGGATGTTTATGAAGATGTTTTTGACAACTTTGGAATAGAAGACTGGCGGCGCGCCCAAATAAAAATAGTTACAACGCTGGATGTGAATTTGCAAGGCAAAGCAGAGCAGGCAGTGAAAGATAATTTAAACAATTTGCAAAGCAAAATTGCTGCAGATACTACAAATCCCCTTCAAGGTGCACTTGTGGCTTTGAAGAACGGAACAGTTGCAGCGGCACAATCCGGGCAAAACAATACAGGCTACGACAGAGTATTTGTTGCTGAGCGACAGCTGGGCTCTTCGTGGAAACCTTTTCTGTATGCTCTTGCACTGAAATTTGGCTGGAAACCACTTGACGAATTGGAAAATGAATATAACCTGTTCACTTATGGTGGAACTGTTTATTTCCCAAGACCAGATCACTTGGATAAAAGCCCGACGGTGAGCATAGCTTGGGCTGCGGTTCGCTCAGAAAATATAGCGAGCGTATGGCTTTTGGAACATTTGCTGGACAAACTTTCAACAGAAGAGATAAGGGATTTGGCAGAGAAAAATATGATAGACACAAGCGTCACGGCAAGTGCAAGAAAAGAAATAGCGTTAGAAAAAGCAAAAATGGTTTTAATGAATGACTGGCTTTTAGAAGGGCGTTTTGAAACTGTCCGCTCATTGCAGGCACTCAAATATTATTACAACAGAAAAGAAGTGGAAAGGCAAAGCAAGAATTGGGAGAGAGTTAAACTGTTGCAGCACAGCTTTGAGTATTATGACTCTATTGACTTGCCCGAAGAAAATGAACTTTTGTTTCCGAATTTCACAGTTTCTGATTTTGAGCAAGTTAAGAATTTGGTGGAGCAAAACATAGCAAGCCCCATTTCGCCTGCAGACGCATTTTTGTTGCCGGAACTTAGAATGAAAATTGCGATGAGAGAATTTGCGAATTTTGTGAAAAGCATAGGCATAAACCGCAGTTTGCAAGAGGTTATGAGTATGCCGCTTGGCGTGAACGAAGCCACAATATCGGAAATGGCAGTTGCATATCAAAGCATTTTAAGTGGCAAAGTTTATAAATGCAAAGGCAAAAAATTCGGCGAGCCGTGCATAATAAAAGAAATTTGGAGCCACAGCAACAACTTGATTTTCAGAAACGAAATTGATTCAACAGAAATTTTGCCAAACAATGTTGTTTTGCCAATGCGCGCAATTCTGAGAGCTGTTTTCAAATACGGAACTGCCGCAAGCGCATATTCCAAACTTGCCATATCATATTCTGGCTCAAAATATCCTTACCCTGCAATGGGCAAAACCGGAACCACAAACGAAAACCGCACCGCTGCCTTTTGCGGTGCCGTACCTTTAGACACACTTTTAACAATATGCAGCTATATTGGCTTTGACGATAACAACAAACTCAAAGGAAAATCCCGAACTTTGGCAGGTGCTTCTGGCGCACTTCCTCAATGGGCAAACTTTGCAGAGTCCGTTCTTGCCACAACCAAAAGCGAACATATTTTTGGCGAAACAATAGACTACATAAGTGCTATAGCCCATAACGAGGTCACTTTGCCGAATATGCCGCAGACTATTGAGATAGATAGGAGAGGCGGTTTGCCTGTGGGAACAGATGATTTTGGGGCGGGTGGAGCAACGGCGGTGTTTCCGAATTTTTAAACCGTTACAATTTGTAACGGTTTGAATTTTTGTATATTATTGCTATGGAACATTTTAACAGAATAACATACAATCCGGCTGTTATGGGTGGGAAGGCTTGTATTCGCGGAATGCGAGTTACTGTTGGCAATATTTTGGACCAATTGGGCACAGGCAGAAGTATTGAGAATCTTTTGGCAGATTTTCCGTATTTAGAAAAGGAAGATGTTCTTGAAGCTATTAGATATGCTGCTTGGAGAATGCAAGAGAAAGAAGTTCCATTTAGTATCGCTATATGAAAATTTTATTGGATATGAATATGTCACCTCAATGGGTTGATGTATTGATTGGTAAAGGCATACCTGCTACTCATTGGTCCAGCGTGGGTTTGTCTAGTGCTAGTGATATGGAAATTATGAATTTTGCGAAAGAAAACGATTTTATTGTTTTAACGCACGATTTAGATTTTGGAGCCATTCTCTTTGTTACAAATGGGCAAAAGCCCAGCGTTGTTCAATTACGAATCAATGATATTTATCCCGAAATTGATTCGGATTATTTGATTTCTGCTTTGAACGCTGTTAAAGCAGAACTTGAACAAGGAGCTTTGCTAGTAATAGATACGAAAAGAACTCGTATTAGAATTTTACCGCTGGGGAATGATTATGAAATTATCTAAGAGCCAGAAAAAAATTGCTTGGGATTATGCTTTTGGCTTAATAAAAGTCGATAGCTTAAAACCCACAGACTGATGCTATGAATGGCTGATTATACTCACCAAACCCTTGGGAAAATGCAAGGCTTGGCGAAGAAAGCCGCCTACGCAGCGGCTTTAATAAAATTTCTAATCCTTTACGCAGCGAACAGAAAGCATATCTTCTTTAAGTTGCGAATAATTAGCATTTTTATCTCCAATTTTCCAAACGCCAGTATTTTCGTCAGCGGCACTACCCATCATACGATTATATGCACGGTTGGCATTGTAGTCCGTAGCAGTCCACCAGTAACCTCTAGTCTGAAAATCATGGGCAACATCAGGTATAGGGTCAACTTCTACATATCCAGCTGGCAAAGCTGCAAAACCGTAATTATCTGTTCCATTTGCACCGCTAGGCCAGCCGCTTGCTGCTTTTAATTTGGTTCCTGGATTTGCGCCAACTAAAGTCTCTAAAGTTGTCCATTCCGCATCACTGGGAATATGCCAGCCAGTTGGGCAAACGCCTTGACGCTTTGTGTTTGGTGTATTAAGAAAAGTATTTTTAAATGCCTTATCTAATTGCATTGCCGTAACCCAACTGTATAGCCTTCCATGCGTTGCACAGTTGTTGTTATTTTTGTTGGGGCATTGGTCGTCGTCATTATAGCTATTAGGAGGATTATTAGGAGGACTATAGGTTAAATTCTCCGCCATCCAAGTTTGCGTACCTATATTCACAGTTTTATATTTTTTATTATTGCGGGTATCCGTAAAAAAGGAAAAGACTACATTGTTAGTGCATTCTTGCGTTGCTGGGTCATACTCTTTGCCTCCGCATCTCACAACAGTTGTGGTACCAGAACAAAAATGTGTTGAAGGATTATATTCGTTTCCACCACATTTAGTGTAAACTGTGTTGCCAGAACAAAATTGTGTTGAGGGATTATATTCATTTCCGTTGCATTTTTGAAAAAGTTTACCACCAGAGCAAAAATAAGTTGATGGATTGTAATCATCGCCACCACATTTAGGACCAGTAGAAGATGAGCTGGGCGGTGGTGTAGAGGAAGAGCTAGGTGGTGGCGGAGGTGGAACAGAGCTACTGCTTGGTGGAGGCGGCGGAGGTTCTGCATTGCAATTTGACACTATTTGTGCCGTACCTGCGTTAACCAATTCCATACAAGTGGAAAGCGACATCTGCGAACAGGCACCTGATGTTAGTTTGCAAGAAACCTTTTCGGACGAATCACTCGAAGGCTCGCTCGGTGGGGGTGAAGGATCATCGCTTGAACAAGCGAAAAAGGTTAATGCAATGGCAAAAATTGTCGCCAACGAAAGAAAACGCTCAGTTTTCATAACGAACTCCCAAGGTTGAAAAGCCAAAAACTTCCATATAATAATTTCTAACTTTTATATAAGACATACTAACAAATATAGAAATTTTACTGAAAAAAGGAAGGGAGGGATAAGAAAAAATGATTTTTTCTTGGTTTTTATTGAAAATTTGGTTAAATTTTCTTAAAAAGAGGGTTTTATTGTGTCAAAAATTGACTTTTTGAGCTTTATGAACAGGAAAAAGATTTCCCAAACGGAGCTTGCAGAAGTTTTAGATGTCCATCAGTCTGCCGTTAGCCAATATGTGAGCGGCAAATCGGGCGTGGTTTTTGATAAAGTTGAAAAACTCGTGGAACTTGGAATAACGCCAGAGGAGCTATTTGGTGAAACTGTCGGCAAAAAAATGAGAGATTCTATAATTAGGGATTATCTGTCAAAATCCGGGGAAATTACAAATCAAAATTCACTTGAAATTGTAAAAGAGGGGTTAATTGAGATTTTGAAGAAAATTTGATAGAAAATTCTATATTACTCCTAGAATGGTTTTGAAAAATAAATTAGGAATCGCAAACCAAGCTGAACTAGACAAGGCAGAGGAGAAAATCAGCAAACAAAAGGCTAAGATTCTCTTTGATTCTGGGAAAATTGATAAGATAAAGGTTGGAACTTATGCTGGGCTTGCTCAAATCCATAAATTTCTGTTCGGTGAGATTTATGATTTTGCTGGAAAAATGCGTGAGGTGAATATCACTAAGGGAAATTTTCGCTTTGCTCCTTTGATGTATTTGGAACAATCGTTAAAGCATATAAATAAAATGCCTCAAAAGACCTTTGATGAAATTATCGCAAAATATGTGGAGATGAATATTGCCCATCCATTTCGTGAAGGCAACGGTCGTTCAATGAGAATTTGGCTGGATTTAATTCTCAAAAAGGAATTGAAAGTGGTTGTGGATTGGAGCAAGGTGAATAAAAATGACTATCTCGCGGCAATGGAGCGCAGCCCCGTGAAAGATATAGAGATAAAGCAGCTCCTTAAAAAGGCTTTGACCAAGAAAATAAGTGAGCGTAATATATTTATTAAAGGAATAGATGCAAGTTATCATTACGAGGGTTATAATGAATTTAAAACCGATGATTTATGAATACCGCGTTTCTGCTCCGCGCAAGGACTTTTACAATATCACGTCAGAAGTTCGCGAAGCCGTTGCAAAAAGCGGTGTGCAAGACGGAATAGCCGTTGTTTACTGCCCACACACAACCGCTGGAATCACAATAAACGAAAACGCAGACTCAAACGTAGTTCGCGATTTGCTCTTGGGTTTAGACAAAGCATTCCCAGACCGCCCCGAGTTTCGCCACGAAGAAGGCAACAGCACAGCGCATTTGAAAGCGAGCGCAATTGGTTCAAGTGCAACAGTTATTGTGAACAAGGGTAAACTGGTTCTTGGAACTTGGCAGGGTATTTTCTTTTGCGAATTTGACCCGCCACGAGAGAGAACGTTTTTTGTGAAGGTAGTGGGGTGAAATTACCTCTCCAACTTTCTAACAGCCGCTTCCAAAGATAAACCCACATAATCTTGTGCGCTAATCCATTTGCCATTCACTGAATTATTTGCGAATGCAGCTGCTATGGCACCGGGGATTACCGACTCCACAGCGTTTGGAGCATTTGGACCTCCCAAGTCTGTTCGGAGCCAGCCTGGATCTAGCAAATTGAGAGTTACGTTTGAGGCTTTTAGCTTTGGCGAGGTATCTTTAACAAATTTGTCCAGTGCGGCTTTGCCCGCGGCATAAGCCATTTGTTCCGGTTCACCAGATATTCCGCTTGTTGTGCAAATTACCCTGCCAAAACCTGCGAGCAGCATTTTTGGCAAAAAATGGCAGCTTATGAGAATTGGGGCTATAGTGTTCACCTGAAAACTGGTTAGATAATCTTGCTCGTGCACTTCCCAGTAGTTTTCGCGGTAAGGAGTTTGCAAACCAGCATTGTTGCAAACAACTTCTATCCGTAAATTTTTTGAATCTATTTCCGCCAAAAGTTTTTTTCTTTCCTTGTCGTTGCCAAGCTCGGCTGCAACAGAGATAACCTCAACGCCTTTTGCCTTTATTTCTTCTTCAAGAGCTTTTGTGTGCTCCAAACTGCGGCTGTGCAAAATTAAATTTGCTCCCTGCTTCGCAAATGCAAGTGCCATTTGCTTGCCAATGCCGCGAGCGGCACCTGTGATAAAAACCCATTTCTTAGACAAATCCAGCATATTGCCCCCATGTAAAATTCAACGTGATTCCAAAATTTCCTTAATTTCTTTTGGTCCAATGCAAGCATTTTCACCTAGGCCCTTTTCACTTGTCAAACCGCGGCTTTCAAATCTCTTTGAAATTTTTTCCGCAGCCTCGGTCGCATTCACTCCATAGCCGCTCAGCTTTGTTGGAACGCCGAGCGATTCAAAAAATTCCTCGGTTTTTTCTATTGCCAGAACTGCGATTTCATCGTGGCCTTCTTGCCCTTTCTTGTGTGAGAGAAGCCCCCAAACGCGGTGACCGTACTGGGCTAACTTTGCTTTCTTTTTTTCAAACTGATTGCGCCAAAGACCCGGCATAACAACAGCGAGGCTTTGCCCGTGGTCTATTCCGTAAAATGCGGTTAGCTCGTGACCTATGCCGTGCGTTGCCCAGTCTTCGGGAACGCCTCTGCTTATCAAGCCGTTCAAGGCCATTGTTGCTGTCCACATAAGGGTTGCACGAACATCGTAGTTGTTAGGTTGTTCAATTATTATGGGACCTTGCTCTATGAGCGTTGTTAAAATTGATTCTGCCCAGCGGTCTTGTAGTGGGGCATATTCGGGGTAAGTTAAGTATTGCTCCATTGTGTGGACAAAGGTATCTACTATGCCGTTTGCCGTTTGCTTTGTTGGCAAGGTAAAGGTTGTCTCTGGATCTAGAATGCTGAACTTGGGATAAATGAGCGGTGACCATCCGCCGAATTTCTCTTGCGTGGAATCACGAGAGATAACAAAGTTGGCATTGCTTTCGGAACCTGTTGCCGGCAGCGTTAGCACGCTTGCTAGAGGCAGTGCCTCGTTTGGTGTTTTTGCCTTGCCGCACATAAAGTCCCAAGAATCTGCTCCATTGTATTTTGCAGCTAAGGCTATAAACTTTGTGCCGTCTAAAACAGAGCCTCCACCCAAGGAGAGCAAAAAATCTATTCCTTCTTTTTTTATTATTTCAAGGCTTTTAACGCAGGTCTCGTAGCGAGGGTTTGGCTCTATGCCGCCAAATTCAAAAACAACCCTGCTCCCCAAGGCCTTTTTTGCACTTTCGTAAACACCATTCTTTTTTATAGAGCCTCCACCATAGGTTAAGAGCACCTTGGCGTTCTGAGGAACCTCATTTGCAAGCTCGGATATGGTATTTTTGCCAAAAATGAGCTTTGTTGGGTTCAAAAATGAAAAATTGCGCATAGTCTTAATATAGTAAGTGACAATTAACGAAAAATTTTCTATATTTCCAGAAATGAAAAAAACAAAGGAGGTTTTTGTGAAAAAAATCTTATTTATGGTCTTGTGCGTGGCTTTACTTGCCTCGTGCGCTACATCCAAAAGAGTTGATGCTATGGTGGAATCTACTGTAACAGAAGCTATAGTTCTGCATGAATTGGCAAAAGCCAATGGAGCAGAGGTTTCAGTTTCAACAACTAATTTGGTTGCCGATGCACGAAAGCAAAGAGAAGATGAAAAAAATGCGGACGAGGCCTTGCTCAAAGCGAACGAAGCAATTTTGCTTTTGCAGATATCTTTGCTTGAGAAAGAAAAAAAGAACATAGAAGACAGCTTGTTTAGAGCAACTGAAACTTTAAGAATTAACCGCACTTTGCTTTCAGAACGCAAGGGTAAATAAGGAGGTTTTATGAAAAAACAAATACTAGCCATTTTAGCCTGCGCTGCAAGCTTGTCGTTTGCGCAAGCAGTAGCTTCTTCCTTAGATGTCAAGATTCCTTGCCGTGAAGAATTTGACAAAGTATCAAGCCTCCCACGCGATGCTGCCGCTGCTCGCCTATACGCCATTGTTAAGACGAGAATTCACGCATTAGAAGAAGTGCCAAAAGATAAGCGCGAAGGGAAGGTGTACGAAGAAGACTTGAAGCTATGCGATTTGTCTGTTAAACTTTTCAAAATGCATCTTGAACACTCAGCCTTGATACAAAAGTACATAGATGCTCAAAGAGAAGTAGCTCAGGTGAAAGACTCTCTGATAAGAGCCCTTGACTCACAGCTTGGAAACGAGCGCGACCGTATGGAACGCATGAGCCTTGACAGCAAGAAAGCTCTTGCCGAAAAGGATTATTTGTTGCTCAAGCAAAAAGAAGATGCAGAAAAAAGGTTGGATGCTTTGCGCAGCAAAACAATCAGCGTTTACAAAGATGCCAGAGGCACAATTCTTTCAATGAGCGATATTCTGTTTGAATTTGGAAAAGCAGACTTGAAGCAGGAATTGAAAGAAAATCTCGCCGAAATTGGTGGCATACTCAAAAATTTGCTAACCGATGCAACCGTTATTGTTGAAGGTCACACCGATAACGTGGGTAATGCGGCTGCCAATAAAAAATTGAGTGAGCAAAGGGCTGGCGAGGTTGTGAAATACTTAACGAGCAGAGGCATTGACAAAAAACGCTTGAGATCCGTTGGCTATGGCGCAACAAAACCTGTAGCAGACAACGGCACAGAGGAAGGCAAAGCAAAAAACCGCAGGGTTGAGCTTGTCATAAAAGACAAATAAATACTTAGCGAATAAGTACGTATTTTTCTATATTATTTGGAGAGAATTACTCCGGAGGTATGAAAATGCGTACATATTTGCACAAAATGTTGGTTTTTTTCGCTATTCTTGCTTCCATATTCTTGTTTTTCGCGTGTTCTAATCCCGAACAAGAACAAGGAGTCAGTTCAAGCAGTTCCGAGGCAAACGAGCCTATTAGCAGTTCTGTGATAGTGTCTAGCAGTAGTGCAGTTGCTTCAAGCAGTTCTGTTCCTACAGCAGTGTCTAGCAGCAGTGAAATTAGTTCAAGTACCTCTGTTGAATCAAGCAGTTCCATAGAAGCATCTAGCAGTAGCTCTGCAAGGTTAAGCAGTTCATCATCGGGGGTGCCGATAGTGCCGTTCAGTTGCGACCGCGCAAGTTTGGAATCTGCCGTAAATAGTTATTTGGCGGCACTTGAGGCAGGCGACTATACAAAGATGCCTCTAGCCACAGGTGCCAAATATTATGAGAACGATAATACCGCCAAGCAGAAATATTCTGGTGGCAAAATGACTTACGACAAGGAAGTTGCCTTTGGCGAAGGTCTTTGGAAAACAAAGATTAAGCCGGATTTTCACCGCAACCTCCTAGACGTACAGGAGTGTGCCACATTTACGGAAATAATAGTTGCCAATACCAGCCCGCAATATGTTCTCGGGGCTCGCCTTGATGTTGCAGGTGATAAAATATCCAAGATTACCCTTGTGGTTACTAAAGACGGCGACTGGGGCTTCAATGCCAAGAGTTATTTAAGTGCTTCTTCCTCTAAAAGAGAAGACACTGTTTGGGCTGCCCCAGGCTATATTCCCAGAGAAGAACTGCGAGCTGCTGCCTATGCCTACTTTGCGTATTTTGGTGACAAAACGGTAGAAGTACCGTGGGGAATACCTTGCACAAGAGTAGAAGGAGGTATGTCCACAGGAGACGGTCCTAATTCAACTTGCAATATAGGTGTTCCCGATGTGAAAGTTGATGCCGCTGGAATTACGTATTTAGCAGATATTGACTACGGAATGGTTGTCCTCTTGTTATATTTTGGAGGAGCCGATTCCCATATGTTCAAGATTTTGCCATCGCCGACAAGGTATCGCTATATCCACACACTTACTGCAATGAAGCAATCGGATTATCAGGCACCGAAATGATGAAGCTCAATACACCCTAACCCAGTCGGTTTTATGCCGAGCTAGTCTCGACCGGTTTCGTCATATATAGTGTCATATTCGGATTTTGACATTATTTTTTCCCCCAATTTCTATCAAATATAGTAAATTTTGGGGGATTTTACACAAAATACCCTTGACAAGGCCGCAAAACATTTCTATATTTGGTTACCCTGCTGAAAAGTAACGCTTCCTCTGCTTTTTGGCATAGCCTTAAAAGAAGCAACAACCTTCTGGGAAGAAGATGTAATACAAGTTTGTTTGGAGAAGTGTTATGGCAAAAGAGAAATTTGAGCGCACGAAGCCTCACTGCAACATAGGCACCATAGGCCACGTAGATCATGGTAAAACCACGCTGACCGCAGCAATCTGCAC
>JAITFN010000045.1 GCA_031281345.1 Candidatus Fibrimonadaceae bacterium | reverse complement strand
ACTCACCCGTCCGCCGCTCGCCTAGGGTTGCCCCCTGCTCGCTCGACTTGCATGCATCAGACACGCCACCAGCGTTCGTTCTGAGCCAGGATCAAACTCTTCATAAGTTTGCTGACTTTAAATCAATTGTTTTTGCCTCGCTATTAGCGAGAGCATCTGGTTCGTTCCGCCATTCGGCGGATTCTTTTCTGAATTTTCAAGCTGCTATTTGTTTCTGAGAACAAATATATGGGAGAATAAATTTAGAAAAAAAAACGGGATTTGTCAAGGGATTTACTGAAAAATACCGCTTTTGAGGTAAGAATGCGTGAAAAATGGATGATTTCAGGCGATTTTCACGTAAAGTAGTTTGTTTTTATGCTTTGCCGAACCGTTTTCTGCTGCCTGCGAGCCATTGTTTCCGCTGCTACTCTCTTCGCCGCTGGAATTTTTAACACTGGAATTATTGCCACTGGAATAAGTAGGCAAAGCGATAATAATGCGATTGATGTTATCGTAATGATTATTTTTTTTATCATAATGATTAACTTTTTCATTTATTCAATTTCCGTTTTAATATTTTCTTGTAATTTTGAGAAAGGCTGCCGTTTCCACTGCCATTTTTTCCAAAATAGTTTTTTCCTATTTCGTAAGAAGACATATTATCTTCTTCTTCGGCAAAAGGTATTATCATAGCTACGGGTTTTTTACCTCTACCATATAGTACGCCGACACGCTTGCCTTTCTTAACAATTTTCAGAACATCTGAAAATTGAGTTTTTATTTCATCAATAGACATTGCTTCCATATTGAAAATATAGAAAACGCTAATCTCACAAATTCACCCCCACGTTCAAGCCAAAAGGCAAACCATACCCGCATTCAGAATGCGTGAAAAATGGATGATTTCAGGGGATTTTCACGTAAACTAATTTGTTTTTATGCTTTCCAAAATCCAAATCGGCCTACCCTCTCTAATAGCCTTCTCTTTATCCATATCTGGTATAGGAGTGCCTGTATTAGGATCTTTACCTGACGCATATTTAATAACGCTATCTGCACACCTAGCGGCTTGTTGCCCTGGATATTCATTACAAGTATCCCTTATCTGTTGTTTTATTCTACTTATTTCGGCTTCCACGATTTCTTTACAAACGACTACGTTACCTCCAGATTCGGCTACGACAGAACCGCTAGGCTTGCTTAAATACTGCACCGATGCAAACAGATTCATATTCGCTTCATTTATATCCCTTTCCAAGTCACTAGGTATTTCTTCCGAGCAGCTATCTTTGCTGGAATCTTCGCCACCGGAACAGGAAAAGGTGAATGCCAAGGCAATCCCAAAGATTGCCATAAGTGCGATTTTGATGGACATTATTTTCATAATGAATTTTCTCCTAAAATATATTGTATTCAAATAATAATATACAAATTTTGGAGGTTTCTCGTGTCTGCCCTGCATTTTAATTTGTAACGCACGTGTTTGTTTGCATTTTTCTATTTTCCATAACAAATCTATGTTCAATCGTCTGCCATATCTCACATCAGAAGCGTTTAGAGGGCTTTCAAGGCACCGCCTTGTGATAATCCCTTCGCTTGCCACCACGTTTTTGTGTTCGTTTTTGCTCATAGCTAGCATGAACGCACTGAGTTTTGCCGTGCAGCTTTCTGCGCAGTCCGCTTCTCTTTACAGAATAGAAGCCTTCTTTTTGAATACTCCAAAACAAGAAGAAGCAGATTCAATTCAAAAAGTAGTTGCAGCGTACGAAAGCGTTAGCTCTCTTATTTATATTCCAAACGAACAAGCGTTAGACGAATTTAAAAAGAGCTTTCCCGAAGATATGCTCTACCTTGTGGAAGGAAATCCGCTGCCAGCTTCGCTGCGCATTCAGATAAGGGCAAATGAGCAAACATTTCAAACCATTGAGAAAATATCGAAAAGGCTACTCGCTATGCCAGAAATTTCCGTTGTTCAATCTCCAACTGAATGGATTAAGAGGTGGGAAAGTTTCAAGTGGCATTTTTTTGCTATTCCTGCGGGAATTGCAGCCCTTATGCTTACCATTCTATGGCTGATAATGTGGAATGCTATGCGGCTCACTTTAATTTCCAGAAAAGAATTGGTGAACAACATAAAATATTCAGGTGGAACGGAATTTTTCATACAATTCCCATTTGTGTTGGAGGGTTTATTGCAAGGGCTTGTGGGTGCAGGGCTTGCCGCCATTCTGTTTGAATTTGCAGAAAAAACAATTATCGATTATTTCCCGATACTCTCGCAATTCACGCAAAAAAATCTGAACGCAAGCCTTTTTGTTTTGCTATTTGTGGCAGCTTCCGAAGCCGTAGTTAGTTATCTCACCGTTCGCAAATTTTTAGTTAGAGGGATATAGGCAAGTGGCTAGTGGCAAACGACTAGTGGCTAGTGGTTTGATTCTGCTGACATTGCAGGCTCTTGCCGCACCAGCAAGTTCTGTGGACAAGCAGCTTAAAAGCAATGCGGCTGCCCTAAAGAAAAATCAAGAAGAAATACAAAAAGCAGAGACAAAGGTTAGGGAACTTGAAAACAAAGAGAGCGGAGTTTTAAAAACCATAGCCGAAATAGATCAAGGACTAACGCAAACGAGGGAACAGTTGTATGTTCTGCAAAAAAAAGAAAGTTCGCTTAGAACCGCGATAAAAGAAATAGAAGAGGAAATAACCCATTTGCAAGAAAGCATAGACACCCAAAAAAAAGCCATAGCTGCAAGGATAAGAGATTTGTATATACACGGTAAAAGAGAAGAATGGGAACTTTTATTCAACCTTTTAAAAGAAAACGAAAACCCAGAGCGCAAGCTCTATTGGGTGCAAAGGCTTTTGGAAAGCGACAGAGTGACCATTGAAAACTACCTCGCATCCATAGAAAAGCAACGTGAAAAAAGAGAGCAACTTGGAACTAAACAAAAAGAGATGGCTGAACTTCACGAGAACAAATCCAAGGAAGAGAGCAAATACCAAAACCAGTTGCTGTTTCAAACTGAAGTTTTGACCAAGGTGAAAAAAGACAAAACAACTCAGCAAAGAGTTATTGAAGAGTACAAGCAAAACCAGCAAACATTAACTACACTAATTGCAACACTTGAAAAAAAGCGCCAAGCAGAACTCAAAAGGCAGGCAGAATTGAAGTCGAAATCGCAGTCGCCCACTGCAGCAAAGAATAAAGTTGAAAACGAAGTTCCTATTGCGGTTGGACCAAAATGCACCCCACTTAGCGGCGAAATAATAAGCCACTATGGCTACCACGAAAATAAAGACCTCGGCATAAGGCTTGAACACAAGGGTACGGAAATAAGAGGGCAAAAAGGAGACGCTATTAAAGCAGCAGCCGCAGGCACGGTTGTGATGACAGGAAACATTCCGGGGCATGGTCCATCTGTTATTCTTGACCATAATGGCTCTTATTACAGCGTTTACGGACATTTGAGTAACATAAAGGTTAAGGAAGGAGAAAATGTTAAAAATTGCCAAGAAATAGGCTCTGTGGGCAATGCGGAATCCACAAATGGCTACAAACTTTATTTCCAAGTGTATAAAATTTCGTCAAAAAGTGCCAAAGGGCAAACACAAGACCCTATTCTTTGGCTTAAAAATTAAAATAATTGCCTCCTCCCTTGACAATGAGACCATTTATTTCTATCTTCTAACTTAAAATTGCATTAAAGGAGAATACGAATGAGATTTGGTCTATTATTGATTATTTTCGTAGCGGTTTCTTTATTTGGGCAAAGCATAGAAATTCATTCTCGTCTTGCAAGTAGCAATCTATTCGGAAACGAAATTAATCTGCATCTACGTATATATAACAACTCCAGCGAGAAATTGGACTTGACTAAAGCAAATTTAACATACAGATTCAACGACAATGCCAGCCTGGATAAATTCGCATACGATATATGGTGGTTCAGCAATGGCAATGCCTCCGATGCGAAAATCAGTTTTTATGGAGACAATACATCGGAAAAATATTTCAAGCTGTATTTTTCAAACGGTATAATTGAAAGTGGGAAATATGCGGAAATTCAACTCAGGGTATATAAAACGGACTGGTCATTTTTCAGCATGATAGGCGATTATTCCCTTCCCTTGTCTGGAACTCAATGGGCTCCGAATCCAAATATAGCCTTCAGCAATTTCGCTTATGAATTTCCAGTTTTACCGCCGCCAAACAACAAACCAGTTCAACTAGCATTTTCAGATATATTGCTTGATTTAAGTGACTACTCAGTTTTCAGCTCAAATGAGGTTCGGCTTGCCGACAGGGTTTTGGCAAGCCTAGGCAGAACGGAAATACACGGCTCAGTCGGAACAGGTAGCTATGCGGAAATCGGAGCAGACAGTAAGATAACTGGAAATTTGCATTCTAGGAAAAACGCATTCTTGAGAGAACGCGCCCAATTGCTTGGCGATTTGAGGGTAGGAGAAAATTATACCGCACAGAATTTTGTTCTTATAGACGGCGAGAAAATAACTGGCAAGCCAATACCAGATTTCAAGTTGCCAAGCAAGGATTTAAAAATTGGTACGACAGATTTATTTATCGGAAATCGTGAAACGCGGCATTTGGAACCAGGAACTTATAGAGACTTAACAGTACATTCAAATTCCGAGCTTTACCTTAGATCGGGCAAATATACATTTCGCAATTTCAGGCTTGAGCCGGAAGCAAAATTGAAACTTGACGTGTCTGGCGGGGCAATAGAAATAAACGCAACTGAGACGGTAACTTTTTCCGACAGGATTGCCGTTTCGTATCAAAACGATTATGCCAACCCGCTTGCGTTCAAGGTCTACCAACACGGAACGCAGGATTTACGGATAGGGACTAATTTGAGCATAGGAGGCTATTTCATTGCTCCGAATGCAACCATAAGGGTTTCTTCCAGAGTGAAATTTGCTGGCTGGCTACATGGTAAAAACATATACGTTGAACCAGATACGAAGATATGCGAACCGCCCATGCTTGCGGGGCTTTCGCACTCCAAAATCGCATACGGTCCTGATTTCAGCGCACTTACCTCTGAATACCGCACCGCATACAAGGCGGATGACTTGGAAGTGTTTGCCAAAGCCAAGGATAAAAACTCTACCGTTGATATTTACAGAGACGGCAATAAATTCAAGGTAAGATTATACAATTCGGAAAAAGCGGATATACATCCTTGGTGCGCCCAGACGGAATATTCACTAGTTGCAGGAGATGGTAAAAATACCGTTGTTTACGTGAAGGAGAATTTGCAAAAAGGTCTGGAAACTGCGAAAATCGAAGGCAAGGCTGTTTGGCTTGCCGAAGGCAACTATGATGTGTCCAAAGACTCTGTTTTGAGAATAGGAATGGGAACGGAGATAAGGGGCAGTTTTGCCAAAGATGGAAGCGGAAGCCTTGAAAATCGCGGCGGAGACATAAACAAGACGATTATAAAGGGAAATGGAGAAAATACGCTGCTTTTCCTCGGCGGGAGCGGGCTTCCTTATGCGGCATACTTGGATATGGTAACCGTGACGAATGGCAATATCCTTTCCATTTATGCTGCTCCTATTTTGGATTACCTTGTGGTAAAAGGTAATGACATAAAAGCCGAGGGTGGCGGAATATATTCGGTGAATTCAGAAGGTTTGAAAATCACGAATTCTTACATTGTGAACAACAAATCCTCTTTGGGTGGGGCTTTGTATGTGGATAAGGGAAGCCTTGCTTTGGAAAATTCAATAATTTCTGCGAACAAGGCTGGCAACGGGGCGGCTATCTATGCCGAGAATGCCAAGCTGAAAATTAGGCATTTGACTGTAGCAGACAACATAGCTCAAAACGGCAAGGGCATTGCGTTTGTGGGCAATGTGAATGCGGAAACGGCAAATAACATCGTTTGGGGCAACGGCAGCACCGATTTGGCAGTGACTGTTCAAAACCCACTGTTTAAGTCCAATGTGGCAGCTGGCGATGACGGGTTGTTCTTCACGAAGGATGATGGTTATGCGCTTGGGGATGACAGCCCGATGATAGATAAGGGAATTAAGCAGGCGGATATTCCGCTTGATATTTTTCAGATGGATAGGACTATTTCCAAAGACGGAAGCGGCTTGCCGGATTTGGGGGCGAGGGAGTGGTTCCCAGATTTGGCGAAAGGTATTGAGTTGCTTGAAATGACAACTGCAAGAAAATGGATCGTCGCAGATCAGACTACCGTACTTAGCGAAAGCGTTGATGAATACTTTCCGTTGAAACTGAGAAATTCGCCTTATACATACAATTTATCTGTTAAGACCCCTAAAAACAGTCATATGAAAGATAAACATACCGTTGAAGTTAAAATTTTGGATGAGAACGGCAAAAATGCTTGCGGTAAAACCAAGACATTCACTTTTTATCGCATTGCCGAAGAAAATGGAATTGTGGAATATCGTACTCGCAGGAATGGTGAAGGGCAACTTTTATTCCTTGCCGAAAAAGAAATGCCTTCATACAATTGGTACCAAGTGCTTAAAGTTTGCAAAAAAGAAAACTTTAAAATTCATATAAAGGTTACAAAATGAACAAATTATTTTTATTTATAGCTTTTTTCTTTTTATCTTCGTGTCATTTGCTCGAAGAAGAGAGGCATTGTGAAAGCGGACATGGATATTTGCAGAAAGATGGCATGGAATTCGTTTGCCCGTTTACTATACAAGAAAGAAAAGCTAAACAAGGGGGAGGTATTGAATATGTTGATTATTACGGAGGGGTTACTGCTTTTAGAGCTAGTGCTGATGATTATGAACCGCTCAAACATAAAAATACACCATATACTTATAGGCTTAAAATGAATGGTTCTAAAAAATATTTCACAGAAGAACAATATGCTGTATCTCTTTGGATAGTTGATAAAAACTTTAAGATATGCGGAGAAGCTAGAGAATTTGTATTTTACAAAGTTATTGAAAGTTCTGATTCGGTGGAATATCTTTCACGAGTATACACAGATGATACTGCTTATGGAAAATATGTATTCTTTGCCGAAAGAGAAATGCCGTCTTATGACTGGTATCATGTATTAAATATTGGTAAATGCAAAGATTTTTATATAAAAGGAGAAATAGTTAAATGAAAAAATTCTTAGTAATAATAATTGCTACTTTTGGGTTTGCTATGCAGTCATGCTCTTCCTACCCAGAAATGTCATCTAAGATTGTAACCCAAACTGGCTTTTCTAATGACGGGACGATAAAATTTGAATCCAAGGAAAGAGAATTTTTCTGTGATTTTCAATGGACGCCTGGTTATAAAACTTGGGACTATAACATTTTTACTGATGATTCCTTAGGCAATTTAGGCGAAAATGGAGCTAAAGAACTGTGGT
Source organism: Candidatus Fibrimonadaceae bacterium (assembly GCA_031281345.1). Lineage (GTDB taxonomy): Bacteria > Fibrobacterota > Fibrobacteria > Fibrobacterales > Fibrobacteraceae > Fibrimonas. Next base: position 14,439 of record JAITFN010000045.1, on the reverse strand, counting down.
GTCTTATTCCCGATAGCACTTCAACGCTATTTTCAATATCTCTTGAGAGATGGAATGATGGAGAAACCCATTATATTTGTAGAAATGAAATTTCTTATACTATCATAATGAATGAATCATCCGAAAAAATATCAATTTACGATGATTCAGCCAATGTGGAGAGAATTATGAAATGCGCTTCGTTGAATAATAAAAATAACAATCAAATAAGAATCGGGAGAGATGGTAATAATAATGAAAAACTTGGTACACTTTCTCAAAATAGTAGGATTTACCATGTTATTAAAAGAAAAGACAGTTATAGCATCGCAGGGCATTTAAGCATTAAACATGTAAAGCACGTAACATTAAGTGTGTTAATTGCATTTATAGATGCAGAAGGTTTTAAAAACAATTTAGAGAACAATAAAACTAAAATGGTTGATTCTTTGAAGAGCTATTTAGAAAAAGCTGGATTTAAATTAAATATTAATCCGAATGATATAGTATATGAGAGAGATTTAAATAATTTATACAATAATAGATATGATTATGTCATTGGAGTGAAATATAATGCAAAAAAAGGAGAAATGATATATAACGATTTTAACATTTCTGTTATTTCAGATGATAATAAATTTTTTGGTAGTGCAAATCCAGGAGAAAAAGCACGTCTGCTAGCTGCGTTATTGTATTCAAAAATACTCGGGAAAAATCCAATTGATGAAAAAGATCAAAATGACTTTTGGCTTTCTTATTATACAAAAAATATGGATTTCAGTCAGCCCAGTAAAGATTGGGAACTTGGTAGATCTTCCTCCATTCCTTTCAAATACCAGCTTGAATATACTTCAATTATGCAATATTTCAAAGGAGAATAAAATGAAAAAGTTTTCAAGTCAATTTTTGCCATAACAGTAGGTTACCTGAGTGGAGCAGCAGGAAGCTAGAATGGTACACTTGTGTATAGGACAAAATAGAAGCTCATAGAAGCTACCTCCGCAGGCACAATTACAATAACAGAAAGCTTAATATCCTTTTTTTTGGCTTAAAAATTAACCTTTTTTCAAAAATTTATATATATTAGATAGAATGGACAATATCCCAGTTACAAAAGAAACTTACGATTTGCTCACGCAAGAGCTAGAAAACTTGAAAAAAGTTGAAAGACCTCGTATTCAGCAAGAAATTGCCGAAGCTAGGGCCCAAGGCGATTTAAGTGAAAATTTTGAATACCACTCTGCCAAAGACCAGCAGGGCAAAATTGAATCCAGAATACAATTTTTGGAAGACAGGGTTGCCAGAGCAGTCATAATTGAGCACGACACTGCGGGTGCAGCTCGCATTTTGTTTGGCGCAACCGTAAAGGTAAAAGACCTGTCGCTTGGCAAGGAATATGAATACACTTTGGTATCTCCAGAAGGCTCGGACCCAGTAAATGGCAAAATAAGCTCTGTTAGCCCTATAGGCAAAGCCCTGATTGGCAAAACAAGAGGCGACAAAGTTGAGGTCCAAACCCCCAAAAAAGTGATAAAATTGGAAATTTTGGACTATAAATAGCAACAAAAGGAATTTTTTTTTATATATTTATATGTGGAGTATATATGAACCTTAAATTTAAGTTTTTTACGGCGTTTTTCTTGTTGCTCGCGGTCTCCGTATGGGCAGGTAAGTGGACAATAGACAGTTTCGACGACTCTCCAGACCCTGGAGATCCAGATAAGTATATAGATGGAGACTTAAAGCCTGTTCCGCCTGGGCAAGTTAGCCAGCAGAGCAATACCTTGTATGTAAGGCAAAAATTTGAAGATACGTTTGGAGACGAAGGTGCAACCTATCAAATTTTCAAGGGTCGCCCAACGGCAGAGGCTAAAAGTCTTGGCAAAATAAGCGTGGACGGCATTCCTTACGGAACTCTTCTTAAAATGAAATTATTTTACAAAAGAAATGCCACCGGCGATGACGATTTGGAAACAGTATATTTTGATGGAAAAGACATTCTTGTTGAAGGAAGCGACCCTGTTTACATAAATTTAAACGGCAAAATGGAAGAGCTAAAACCTGTGGTGCTTATGGACTTTAAAGTATCCCTAACATCTGAGCCTGCGGGAGCCACTGTGACAATTGGCGGCGCAAGCAAGGGTAATACGCCACTAACATTTAATCTCGCTTCTCAGAAAACCGTAACTGCGATTATAACCAAAGATGGTTATTACACTGTGGTTAAGCCAATTACACCATCAACCAAGCAAATGGTACAAGAAGGCGTTGCGCTAATGGCAAGAAAATCTTTGGATAATCCTGCAACAGCCTATAAAACTAAATTGCAAACGGTGAGGTCAGATAAAAACGCCATAAAAAACCTTCGTGCCGATGTTAAGAAAACACTGGATAATTACAATTCAGACAGCAAAAAAGCCATAGACGCACTTATGTCTAAATATCCTCAAAATCCGCAAAAAGCCTCAGAGGAAAGCTCAAGTGACTACTCTGCCCGTCAAACTATATGGAGCAATGCACAAACTAAAGAAAGAGAAATTTTAAATAAAGAATCCTTAGGCATTTTCAACGAACTCAAAGAATTACTCGCAGAAATAGATGGCAATATCAAAAACTTGGATGCCCCAGCCCCAGCCGTTGTCGCAAAAAAACCTCCTCCCCCACCGGCAGACGATGATGATGACGACGAAGATGCCGAATACGATGAAGATGAGGATGATGAAGAAGTTGAAAAAGGAGTTGCTGCTCAGGAAAAATACGATTATTCCAAGTATGGAGCTACTGGCAACGCAACACAAATATTTGGAAATACCGATGAATATCTGTTCTGGACAGGCATGGCATTTCTTGCAAGTGCAATTGGCAATGGCGTTGTAGGCGTTTTGCAGACAATGAAATATAGAGATGCAAAGAAGGCTCTGGATGAAACACAAGGCGAAATAAGTAGAATAAAAGAACAGATAAGAGATTCTTGCGACGATAGACATAATAAAGATCCCAATGTAGATGCCAATTGGTGTACGGCTCAAGTTATCAAATGGGCATCAGGTAAAGATCTTGATACGGGTAAACCTATAGATGGAATGGATGAGTTTAAGGCTGTTGAAGAAGGTAGGCCGCTTTGGATTCTCGGAAAGCATGAGGCTCACAACCAAAAAGTAACTGATAGCTATCAAAAAGGCTGGATGATTTTCTATAGTGCAGCAGCACTTTCTTTAGGTATAAGCATAACCCTATTCGCATGGTGAGCGTTAGGATTTCGGTAAATAAAATTTTGTGCGAAACCCTCATCGGGATTTATCCCGATGAGCTCTATGAAAAACAAATGGTAGAGTTTGGGTTTTCTTTTGAATATGATTGCAAACAGGCAATTTCTGCCGACTCAATAGGCGAAGCTGTTGACTATGCCGTTTTAACGGAAGATTTAAAGACATTCGTTTCTGGTAGCAAATTCAATCTTTTAGAAACCTTAACCGCCAATATCGCAGAGAAAATTTTGGCATTTTCACCAAAAATAACATCTGCAAAAGTCTATTGCACAAAGATGAATGACTTGCACCCAATGGCGGAGATTGAATGGAAAAAATAGATGTTGGCGATTCTGGGTACCCAAAGGTTCTAGCTAAGTCTAGATATGCTTTACCTCTTTGGCTTAAAGGGCAGGCATTTGAGGGTGATGAATTCTGCCTAGCGATGGTAGGTACCAGAAGCCCTAGCGGTTTGGCTGCAAGCACTGTTAAATCTCTTATAAAAACATTGTCAAATTACAATGTTCGCATTGTTAGTGGGCTTGCCCAAGGCATAGATTCGTTTTGCCACACTGCTGCAATAGAAAACAATTTGCCAACCACAGCAGTTATAGCACAAGGTTTGGATATGCCCTTGCAAAGCAACCAGCAAATTTTGGCGGAAAAAATTTTAGAATGTGGCGGAAATATAATCACTCCTTTTTCTCCTGGTTCACAGGCTTATCATGGACACTTCATTAAAAGAAACACTATAATATCTGGAATGTCAAATGCCACAATAATTGTGGAAAGCAGAGTAAAGGGCGGAGCAATGCACACAGCAAATTTTTGCCTAAAAGAAAACAAACCTCTGTTTGCACTGCCGGGTTCTCCAATGAACCCAACGTCGGAAGGCTGCAACTTGCTTATTTACCAAAAACAAGCGCAAATTATTTGGAGCATAAACAGTCTTCCAGAAATAATGGGTTTAAATTCGCTCTTTCCTTTATCTAAACCACAAGCACCAATTTCCAATTTCCCGAGTAAATTCCCAAATTGGGCTACAAAAGGAACTATTCTGGAAATAGGCGATATTTGCGAGCAGAGCAACAAACCTGTGAATGAGATTCTAGCTATGCTAACAGAAATGGAAATAGAAAACAAATGCAAGGTTAATGGACAGAGCGTAATATTTTTCTAAATTCTACGCATGCCTCTTAAAAAGCTTTTAAAAAATCTTTGGTTGTATGGATGGATATTGATTGTTCCGCTTGCTATTTTAGCGAGCTTTATGGATTTGCTTTTGCTCGGCGGAATTCGCCTGTTTTTATCCATTACAACTGGACAAAATGTTGTTTATATTGAACAGCTAAGAGACATAGGTCCCCTGCATTGGATTCTTTTAATGCTTGTGGTGGCAGCCTTTCGTTATTTGATAATAACGCTTAGAGTGCGCTCAGAAGAGAGGCTTAGCCACAAGCTAGAAAGCCATTTACGAGTTTGGTGGGTTCGCGCCGTGAAAAAACTGCATCCCTCGCAATTCCACAAAGGCGAAACTAAAAACATTATGCACAACTCAAACTCCGCTGTTTCGGCTTTGCCAAAAGGTTGCAAGGTTGTTGCTCAATCCGTGCAAGCTATATCGCAGCTCTTGTTTTTTGTGCCAGTTTTGTTTTGGCTATCTTGGCGACTAACCATTGTGCTACTATTTATTTTTGCACCCATAATGCTCTATTTGCAAAAAAGCATTAAAAAAGTTGGACATAGAATTGATGATCTCAATTTTTTTGCTGGTGATTACGAATCAACCTTATGGCGGTGGGCAGCTATTATCAGGTTCTGGAACAACCAAACAGAACTTTCAAAATATTTAACATCTATTTTCAAAAAAATTCACAATTTGAGAGATACTTCAATACGCATGGGAGTTAAAGATGCAACCATAATGCAAAATGTAGAGACTATTTCAATATTGATAATGTGCGTTATTTTGACTGCTTGTGCTGGTTTAATTAAAATGCAAATAATGGAACCTTTCCAGATAATTTTATTCTGTGCAGCTCTCTTTATATGCTATAAACCTCTGAAAGACTGTTCTCTCATTTTTTCAAATTTAAGGGATTTAAAATCAGCTTATGCAGGGCTTAAACGTTTGGAAGATATGGAGCGCTATGAAAAATTCTTTGAGGAAAAAGACGAAGAATACATAAGAATTGAAAATATGTCTTTTAGATATGGCGGTGATGACGAACCTTGGATATTCAAGTCTTTGAACAACATAGTGAGATTAGATAAACCCTTGCTCATTCAAGGTGATAACGGCAGCGGAAAAACCACTATGCTTCGCATATTATCGGGTATGGAAATTCCTCAGGAAGGTAGCATTTTTGTGCCACCCAGAATAAAAAATGGAGCATTTTATCTCTCGCAAAGATTATTTTTGCCGCCAATTTCGTGGCTTGAACAGGAGATAAGCAAAAAAGAATGGAGCAATAACTTGAGGAACTTCTTTGCTGTTTTGGATTTGGACTCTCTTTTGCATAAACACGGGCATTCAAATGGAGAAATGCAGAGAATTGGCTTGGCTTGGGCTGTTGTTAGCGGCTGCCCTTTCTTGTTTTTAGACGAACCTTTTGCCTTTATTTCCCAAAATATGCGTGAACCTATTTTCAAAGCATTCTGGAATGCCACAGTAGAAACAGACCAATGGTGGATGATGGCTTCCCACGAATTGCCACCCGAAGCTTACCAAAACAGAATCATTCATTGGAACCTTTGAGATATTTTATCCAAATTTTCCTTTGCGTTTTTTCCGTCTATGTAAATGGGATTTTCTTTGTGCTTAAACCAGGTTATTTGACGCTTGGCATAATGACGACTTGATAATGCTACTTTCTCTGCTATTGAATGCGGATTTTCATTTTTTTCCAAAGCTACTTTTAAGTCTAAATATCCAAGGCTTTGCCAAGCAGGAGCATTTAAGGGCACATTTTTAGAAAGTTTGGTTACTTCTTCTGCCCAGCCATTTTCAAGCATTTTAACAACACGTTCATTTATTCTTTTGTATAGTTCAGCGCGTGGAAAATCCAACCAAACAGAGGGAATAGCACCTATGCCGCCAATTCTTGAGTTTATAGTGGATTCACCTAATTCAATGGTTCTGAGTAATCTTTGGGTATCGCCCGGCATTATTTTGCCTTCTATGCTTGGGTTTGCTTTTAAAGCGTCTGTATAAAGCAAGCTGCCTTCTTTGTCTTTGTAGTGTTTTTTCAGTTGTTCCCTGAGTTCTGGATTTGAGGGAGGCAACTCACTTAGTCCTTGGCACAAAGCCTGCATATATAGCCCTGTGCCGCCTGTTAGAATAAATTTTGCATTTGGTTTTTGTTCAAGCAATTTTTTAACATCTTTTGCAAACTCAGCCGCATTGTATTGCTTCTCTGGCGACAAAAAATCAACCAAATGGTGAGGAACAGTGCTCAAGTACTCCCCTGTTGGCTGTGCCGTACCTATTCTGAAACCTTTGTAAATTTGCCTAGAATCCATGCAAATAATTTCTGCCCCAAGCTTTTGAGCGAGCAAAACCGCAACTTCAGTTTTCCCAGAACCTGTTGCACCTAATATTGCACCGATTATTGGCATGAATGGAATGTAGTAATTGGTTTAGACTTTTTTTGAGGCATTCACTTAACTTTTCTTCATATAATTTGTATGTTACTACGCAAATTATATGGTATTTTCCTCCTCTGTGTTCCTGCTTTTGTTCCTGCCTATCGCGATAGCGATTTATTACAACCCTATTGTCAAGGCTCGTGGCTTCAAAAACGTGTTTCTGCTCCTTGCAAGCCTTGCGTTCTATGCTTGGGGCGAGCCAGTGTACGTGTTCATCATGCTTGCCACCATTGCGATGAATTGGGCGCTTGCTCTCAAAATAAATAAAATGCGGCTTATAATGGCGATAGTCTTGGATATAGGCTTGCTGTTTGTTTACAAATATCTGAATTTTGTAGCAGTTAATATAGGCTTGCCTGCTCCAGGCATTGTTTTGCCAATAGGTATATCCTTTTTCACATTCCAAATGGTCTCTTATATGGTGGATGTCTATAGGGGGAAAGCGCAGCCGCAGAAGAATATTTTGAACTGCGCCCTGTACATCAGTTTTTTCCCTCAGTTGATTGCAGGGCCTATCATTCGCTATGCGGATATTGAGTCTCAAATAAATGGACGAAAGGAAAATTGGGACGATTTTAGCGATGGCCTTAAACGCTTTACCATTGGTCTTGGCAAAAAGCTTTTGATAGCCAACAACTGCGCTCTGGCAGCAGATGCTGCATTTGACACCCTTAAAAACGGCGGCGATGTTGGAATGGCTTTTGCCTGGCTTGGGGCGGTTGCATACACATTGCAGATATACTTTGATTTCAGCGGTTATAGCAATATGGCTATCGGGCTGGGGAGGATGTTCGGCTTCAAGTTTTTGGAGAATTTCAATTACCCATACATTTCAAAATCGATAACCGAGTTTTGGCGGAGGTGGCATATTTCATTGAGCGGCTGGTTCAAGGATTATGTTTATATCCCGCTTGGCGGGAGCCGCGCTGGGAAAATACGTTTATTCCTTAATTTGTTTGTGGTATGGATGCTCACCGGAATCTGGCACGGGGCAAACTGGACTTTCATCGCTTGGGGCTTTGGGTATTTTGTGTTTCTAGCATTGGAAAAGTTCATTCTTCCGGTTCAAAAATTCCCGAAGTTCTTGGCTCATATATATGCTATGCTCGTAGTTGTTTTCTTGTGGGTTGTGTTCAGGGCGAATTCTTTGGGCGAGGCTCTTGATTATTGCTCGGTTATGCTGGGACTCAGTCAGTCTAATTTTGTAAGCTCGGATTTTTGGTTTTATCTGGGGTCGTTGAAGCTCTATTTGCTTTTGGGTGTGCTGTTCTCTTTTCCTGTTGCGCCTTGGCTGAGAAGCAGGTTTAATAACCTTATAGGCGAAATCGCGTATATCTTTCTTTTTCTGCTTTGTTTTATGAGTGTGGTGAAGGGTGGCTATAACCCTTTCATTTATTTCAACTTTTAGGGGATTCTATGAAAAAGGTTTTCACCATTTTTGCGCTTGTGGTTATGTTCTTTTTCTGCGGCTCAATTTTGCTCAGATTCACAGTCAAGAATGCATTGATAGACAATGGAGTGGAGAACAAATGGACGGATATTGTTTTTTTTGATGCAAAAGAAACAGATAAAGAAACAAATGATGGTGATAAAGTATCATTAAGTGATTTCAATGAGGCTGTCAAGGAGAAGTTGCCGCTTAAAGCAGAACAAAAAATCTTTAAGTACGAGGATAATGGTAATAGTAGTAAGAAACAAGACAATTTTTATTCAAGAATAAAAAAGAAAATCAATTATTATACAACTGAATTTTTGGTATTTAACAAGGTTATTGCTAAGATTGGATTTTTTTTAAATTATCATTTTTTTTGCAATAAAATTTTGCCTGATGGACGAATAAACTTAGGTGATGGTTATTTAGCGAACCCTATCCTCAGAAATTCCTTTAAGAAGATAGATGTCTTTGTTCAAAAAGTAGGGTATTTCAAGCATATTTTAGATTCCATTGGTATTCCGCTTGTGTATGCGCAGTATCCTAGCGTTATGTGCGATGAGGATAATTTTGAAAATCAAGCAAAATTAAGGCTTGCGGAAAAGTTATCGCAAATAGGGGTACCTGTCATTGATTTGACAAAGGAATGCCGACATTCTCTTTTTTATAAAACTGATGTCCATTGGCAGGCGAAAACTTCTATTTGGGCTGGGCAAGAGATAAGCAAAAAACTGAACGAGCTTTACGGTTTTGATTTGAATGTGGAATTACTGGACACAAATAATTTCACGGAAAAACTGGCTACCAAATGGGTTCGCAATCGCGAGAAAGAGAATTTTTACATATACAGCCCGAAATATACAACGGATATAAATTGGCTGTTATTTAATGGGAAGAAATTGTTTCAAAGCAGTGGGAGTTTTGACAGCCTTTATCATTTTGTTTCGGATGAAAATAAGGTATCTTATGCTTATACGGATGCTTATACCTCATATAGTTTTTCGCAAAACAATAATTTGCCGGATGGCAAGAAAATTCTGATAATCGGCGATTCTTTTAACAATCCTTTGAGCAAATTTTTGACACTTGTTTTTAAAGAAGTCTATTTTATTTTTTATGGTTCAAGTTTGCTGGACGATTATTTGGTAAATAAACCCGATGTTGTGGTATTGGGTTTTTCAAAATATGGTTTTGTGGATCCAGAAAATTTGATTTTCTGATTACATCAATAGCTCATTGTCCAGCTCAGACAATGGAATTTTCTACATTTACCCATAAGTAGGAACAATAAGCCTTAACCTTAACAAGGAGGCTTTTATGGCTATTCCAGCGTACATGAAGATAGATGGCATTTCCGGTTCGGTGAATGTCTCAGGTAGAGAGGGCTTTATTGAAGTCCTTGAATTCAACCACAGGGTTTATGTCCCAACAGACCGTGACGACGGTTCGCTCACAGGCACTCGCAAGCACGATTCACTCGTGCTGCACAAGGCTTTTGACAAATCGTCTTCGCTTCTTTACCAAAAAGTTTGCACGGGGCAAACAGTCCAAGACGTTCTTATTCGGTGGTATAAAATCACAGACAGAGGAGAGGAAGTTGCATACTTTGAACACAAGCTCGAAAACTGCAAAATAGCGAGCGTGCGTTCTTATATGCACAATGTAAAAGATCCCACAAAAGAGCAGTTTGTCCACCAAGAAGAGGTTACCATTCGCTACGAAAAAATAACCTGGAATTTCCTTGACGGCAACTTGCAGCATACCGACCAGTGGAATCAGAGGTAGATGGTGCAACACGTGAACCCTTCCATTTCCATAATAATCTGTAGCCGCAACCAAAGCGAAGCTTTGAGCGTGCGGCGAAATTTGCTAGGCACGGCAAAATATCCAAGCAGTTTGGAAATTATTGTTTTGGATAACAGAGAAAAAAATGATGGTTTATGCGCTGTGTATAATCAAGGCGTGGCAAAGGCGAGCGGCAGAGTTTTGGTGTTCATGCACGAAGATGTGTGGATGATGGAAAAAGATTGGGATGCAACTCTTTTAAAAAAATTCAGAGATTTGAAAGAGATGCAAATTTTGGGCGTTGCAGGCACCGCTTTGCTGGAAGCAGAGCCTTATGCGCATTGGCCTGCGGCAAATATTCCCTATACTTTTGGAAAAGTTACACATTTGAACAAAAAAAACGAAGAGTTTTTTCTCGCTATTTACAACGAAAGAGATGGAGACCAAGAAGCTGTGGTTGTCGATGGTTTGTGGTTTGCCGCAAGAAAAACATTATTTGAGAAATGCCGTTTTGACGAACAGATATTTACCAGATTTCATTTTTACGATTTGGATATTTGCATGCAGGCTCTTGAATTTGGCAAGGTTTATGTAACTGCCGATATTCGTGTTTTGCATAAAAGCGAAGGTTCTTTTGAAGGAGAATGGAAGGAATGGAGCCAAATTTTTGTTGAAAAATGGAAAGATAAATTACCCGCAAAAACTATAGATGAACCACCGCACCCAGATAAAATCCTTAAAACCGGACGCATTGATTTACGAGGCAAGGTTAAAGTACCTAATTGGTAATTTAAAACAACAGCCAGCCCGACATACTAGAGAGAAAAATGAACAAGCAGCTTAAAGCGCAAAGCAGCTGGAAAAACATTGCCAATATAACAATTATTTTGTTCATTGCTTGAAACGCTACTAATTTGAAAAACACAATTGAAATACAAGCCCCAAAAAGACCAGAAAGTGAAATGGCAAAGTAAAGGTTTCTGTTGAAATGCTCAAATAAAAAATTATATGGAAACAATAAATTGAACCAAATAGAAAATTGCACCACAAGGCTATAGAAAATAGGAATTATTAAAACAAGCCAAGACATCAAAATACCTCTATGCTCAAATTAGAAATTTTCTCTTGCAATATATTTTTTACACCCTCTAAAAATTCCCTTGAAAGCGGTTTTACGGAATTCTCCGCAGTTTGGCGAATCACGGAATAAAGCTGAACGCTTAATAGGTTTTTGGGACTTATTTGGTGAATTCTTTGCACAATTCCCACGTAACTTTCAATATCTGTTTCGCTTGGGGCGCAACCATTTGCCTCGCAGAGCATAGTTTGTATTCGCAAGGGGAATTTTGAAACTACAAATTTTAAATTATTTTCTATTAATTCAATGTTTATTTTTTTTTTAGGACGGTTTATAAAATCAAGCCATTCATCTGTGCCAGCATCCAATTTTCCCCAAATTTCGCCGTTAAAATCTAAAATTTTTTCCAGCTGCATTGCATTTGTTATCAGCACTAATTTTGGAATTTCTGAAATATCTTTTAACTGCTTGCAAAGTTCTGTAAAATACGGGTAAAGAGTTGGCTCGCCATCTCCGCTTAAAGCTATGTCTTTCAATATTCTGTTTTTCTCTTCAACACGCGGGAAATGCTCAGATAATTTTGTTTTATTGTATATAGAAAGCATTTCTTTCACTTCAAAAATAATCTCATCTACGGATGGAATTTTTGCAGATGTATCTTTTTTATTAACTTGGCAATAAACGCAGCTATACGAGCACATTCCATTTGGCGTGCAATTTATGCCAACAGACAAGCCTTTTGCTCGCCTTGAAATAACCGGATACACAAAGCGAAAATTCTCAAATTTGCGATTATGATCTGCCCAAGCATTCATCAGTTCAGAAGTTGACATACAGCCTCAACTGCACAGTATTCAAACTTTCAAATCTGGCTCCGCCCTTAGCCGATTCCATGCCCTCTGCCATGCGGTCTTGAAGCTGCTGCTGATAAGATAGTTCCAAATAGCGAGTGAGGGAGAAACGCAAATCTGCGGAAAGTTCCTCAATTCTGTAATTTTTAATTTTGGCATTTTGAAAAAATATCTCGCCCAATAAATCAAGTGTAAAAAATCTTAGGAAAGAAAGCCTTACGTTAATAGAATTTTCCCAGCCGTAATCATAAGATTCGTTGGTTACGGTAAGGAATCCGGTTTTTACTTTGTTGCTTGGAACTAGAATTCTTCTCCTTATTGTTTGCCTTGCAGCAAAACCCGTTTGAGCGGAAATATCTGTGGCATTTGAAACAACAGGTTGCAAATTCAAACCAACGCCCTCTCCTATGCGAAGCGGGTCAAAAGAAGAACTTGTGCGAATTTTTTCACCTTTAGATAGGTTTAAGGTATCTGTCTCACTAATCCAATAATATTCTGGAAAAATATGAGTTTTTGCGTTCACCCTCATATATGGACCCATCCAATCAAAAATTCTATATACAACAGAGCTTTGAAATTGCAACAAGTCTTGAGCAACGCTCCATTGAGATTCTTTTTTCTCTTCATTTAACCATTGCATATTTTGTCTAGTGTAGAATTCCGTTAGCCAAAATGCTTTTGTGCGATTGTAAAGAAGACGCCAACGCAAATCACCAAGGGCATTCCATGCACTGCTTTTTTGTTCGCTTGCCGTTATCAGAGTTGTGTAGCTGGCAGAACCACCAAGCCTAAGCCCATGAGTCCAATGGGAATTTTTTGTAGCATTTATGCGCATTTTATGCACTCCACCTGCAATAAGCCGCCCTGTGCTGTCTTCAAAAACAATTTCAACATTAGTTAATTCACCTGGATTTACCTGCACGGTTATATAGTTCAAAATGGAGCTTGCATTTTCTCCGCTTCTGGAAATTCTATATATTTGCGGGGGTAAAATCCAAGTTTTCACATCATTTTGCCTTTCCTGTGTTAAACCAAAGCCTCTACCATAACTCTTGCCACTGTAAGCTTCAAAAATTTCGTAATTTTCAGACACAAATTCACCGTCTTGGTTTATGGTATTTACCACAAGCCCACCCCAGTTTGGCGGAACAAGGGCTGTTTTTCCTTCTTCTACTTCCACTTCGTACACAAATTTATTATCTGCATTGCCAGAACCCATAATAACCATATAGGTTCCATAAGGTACAACTAAACGTTGTCCGTGTTTCCCAAGCCATTCCCTGTTTTCATATTCTTTTGAAAGAGTATCCATTCTTACGGCTTTAAATTCAGGTTCCAAGCGACTTTCTGTAAAACGTGGAACAAAAATCGCACCCTGCCCCATGCCTATAAATGATTCGTCTTGATTCATCTGCTCTTCTAAATCTGGTGCAGTCCATCCTTTATTTTCATAAATATCTCCTTTCTCGGAACGCAATTCCTTCACAAGCTTTTGGCTTTGTTCCAGAGCAATTTCCGAATTCGTGATTTCCACGCCCGGAAGATCAGGAGGGCGCATGGCAAAAATAGTCTGAACCCAAGTTGCAAGGATTGCCAGAATTAAAGCCTTTCTCACTAAATTTCTCCTGGAGGGGGCAAAGTTTCCATTTCTACGGGATCCTTGGGGCGTCCCATTGATGGCAATGGCTTTGTGATGGTATTGCCAACTCTAGCATTCATAACCGAATCTATGTCTGCAATGGCCTCGTTGTTTATGTATTCCAAAAGTTCAGACAAACCACGTACAACATAAATGGTTTCTAAATTGCTGACCTTTTTGCGATAATCCCATTCCCTGCTCCACAAAACTCTTTTTGTTCTGTTTTCTTGCAAATGCATATTCATTGCCAAATGCGCATACCATTCATCCTGATTATCGTATTCCTCTAGTGCTCTTATGGTTCCGCTTATGGTAAAATCTGGTTCTTCAACATCTATGCTTCTTCTTACATCCGAAAAAATTTTAGCTGCCGACAAATGGCGAAAAAGCATATCAGATACTAGATACTCCGGCTTAACCGCCCATAATTCGTAGTTGTAAAAACGCAGTTGAAATGGAGATTGCCTATACACAATGTTATTGCGGCGATATGCTTCCGACACATCAAAATCCTTTATCCTCACAGAATACGGGTAAGTATTTTCGTTATGCATTTCTTTTGGAGTTGGCACGTAGTCAAGTTGGTAATAACTGTTCTCTTTAACACCACCAAAAAAACTACAAGCTGTAAATATCAAAACCATTAAACCAAGAACTAAATATTTCATATTTACCTCACCCTCTGCTTTTTTTCTTCGCCGCGAATAAGGAGAGAAGGATTTTCCCTAACTTGGCGGCTAACATCGTTTAAGTTTTCCACTGCTTCTTTTAAATAACGA
>JAITFN010000038.1 GCA_031281345.1 Candidatus Fibrimonadaceae bacterium | reverse complement strand
ATTGGCACGGAGCAGCACCCGACAGCAGTTTTACCCATATCGGCATAAGTCCCAATACGCAAAATGGCGGAGCGGTTTGGCTTTCGCCTGTGACAAACGAAGAGTATCAAAAAGCAACGCAGTGAAAAAATCCTAAAATATTTCTCCGACTTAATCGTCTATTCATATATAGGGCTATTTTTGTAGCCCGTAGGAGAGTAAGATGAAACCAATTAGATGGCTGAAACAAGTCCATACTGGGCACGTTTGGGCAAATATCCATAACTGCAAGGCGTGTGGGAGGTGCGTTAAGGCTTGCCCTAAGCAGGTGATAGGCGAAACGGGATTTTTATGGCACAAGCATATCGTTTTCAAGAACCCCGAAAATTGCACTGGTTGCAAAAAATGCGTGAAAGTATGCCCGTATGGGGTTTTTAACGAGAACATAGTTGATGTATTCAAGGATGCGGTTTGTAGCTGCTGTGGGTAATTTTCTACCTTAGAAAAATGAGAAGAAAAGATAAAGAGATAATCGGCATAGGTGAGAAATTGGAGATTATTGCGAAGTGCAAAATTTGCAGGCTTGGATTATGTGAGAATAATTGTCCGTATATTGTACCGTTGAATTATGGTTTTTCTTATGATGATGAGAAATTGACTCTGTATTTCCATAGTGCGAAAGATGGCAAAAAAATTGATATGATTAAGAATAATAGCAATGCGTGTTTTGAGATTGATTGCGATACAAAATTGGTTGAGGGAGAAAAGCCCTGTGATTATGGCTATGAATTTAAGAGCATAATCGGTTTTGGGAAAATAGTTTTTCTTGATACAATAGATGAAAAAACAGATGGCTTAAATTATTTGATGAAACGGCAAACTGGAAAGGATATAAAATTTGATTTTGAGGAGAGTAAATTGAAAAATGTTGTTGTTTTCAAAATGTTGGTTGATGAATTTACAGGGAAGCAAAAGGTAATAGAATAGTAACACTTTTTCTATATTCTTACATAGAAAATCATATTTAGGAGAATAAATGGAAATTGTTGATGTGCTTGTAATTATAAGTTTGGCAATTTTCTATATTTTGTTTTTTGGCAGAACTGTATTGTTATATAAAAAGGGAATCAAAGTATGGGTTATTGGTACAAGTGCAAAGAAAATTTCTGAAATAATACTGGAAAAAATATTATTGCCTTTGGCATTATTGATAAGTTTTATTTTTACAATTATTACAGCATTGCATATAGAATTACCTGCTATAATTTCAAATTATTTAATAAGTATAATCTGGATAAAATATATTGGAATAATGTTTTGTTACATTGGTTTAATAATATTTCTATTAGCGTTAATTTCATTTGGGAAATCTTGGAGAATAGGCATAGATGAAAATAATTCAAATGAATTAATAACAAATGGAATGTTCAAACATTCACGTAATCCAATATTTTTGTTTATGGATTTATATTTTACAGGAATAATGTTAATATATCCAAATATAGTTTTTATATTATTGGCAATAGGCACAATTGTAGGGATACATTCGCAGATATTAAGGGAAGAGAAATTTTTGTTAAATAAATTTGGAGAAAGATATATTAAATATAAAAATGTAACAAGAAGATATGTATGAAATTATGGAGTACGTTTCAACTGCACTTAAAAGGAGTTATATTATAATTTTTAGGAGTATTGTATATGTTTGATAAATTAGTGAGAATAAATTGCTTCTCTAAGAATAGGGTGTTGAGATATGTTGCCAAGAATTTGTTGGAGAAGTTTTATTGTTGTGAGATTAATTGCATAGAAATAGATAAAAGCGTGTTGTTTGCTCATCACGCTCGCGGTTGTACGATTATTGCTTCGAAAATTTGTGAGAATGTTGTGATATTGCAAAATGTGACTATTGGAACGAATATGAGATTTAATAAGGTTAGTAATGAATGGGAGAATGTTGGTAATCCAATTATAGGCAAGAATGTGGTGATTGCTGATGGGGCAAAAATTTTGGGTCCAATTATAATTTGCGAAAATTCTTTTGTTGCGGCTGGGGCGATAGTTACGAAAAATATGCCTGCTAATAGCATTATATATGGCGTTAATAAGTTTAAGCCTAGAGATATGAATTTTGATTTGGTGTTTAATGCGAATATGATAGATGTTGAGAAGATTGTGGAAGTGAATAAAAAAATGATAGAGAAATATGTGGGGGAGTGAGGTGAGTTTTGGTGGCTTTGAGCAAAAGAGTTTTTTCAATTTGGGTTGCACAATTCAGTATTGGCATAGAAAAGCATTTGGAAAAAAATATGTTTTGTTTTTGCACGGAGCTGGCTGCGACCACCAAATGTTTGAGAAACAAATAGACGCACTTGATTCGTCTTTTGACATAATCGCTTGGGACGCTCGCGGACACGGTTTGTCAAAACTTGATGCCCAGCAAAAGTTCGTTTTTGCGGATATGATAAGCGATATATTGAAATTGTTTGAAATTCATAGTATAGAGAAAGTGGTATTTGTTGGGCAATCTATGGGCGGAAATTTGGCACAGGAAATTACGTATCTCTATCCCGAAAAAGTGTTTGGACTTGTTTTAGTGGACTGCACGAAAAACACTCAAAAACTCGGTCTTTTTGAAAAATTGATGCTCAAATTATTCCCTATAATTTTCTATGCTTATCCTTGGAAAACGCTTATCCGCCAAAGCGCGAAGGCTTGCGGCAATAGCGAATACACGAGAAATTACGTTGCACGTTGTCTTGAAAATATTGAGAGAGCAAAAGTTTTGGATATTATGCAGTCTGTGTTTTCCTGTTTGCGTGAAGACAAGCACTTCCGTTTCAAGCAACCAACTTTGCTCATTTTTGGAGACGGAGACGTTTCGGGAAATATACGAAAAGTTATGCCGATATGGGCGAAAAGCGATGATATGTGCAAGCTGCATATAATAGAAAATGCTGGGCATTGTTCAAATATGGATAATCCTGACGAGTTTAATGAAGTTTTTTGTTGATTTTTTGAATGGTAAAGGTGGGATATGTTAGCAAAAGAAATTTACACTCACCTCGACAACGATTTCATTAAACCCGGAATCAGCGATGATTGGTATAGGTATATGACTGAAGCAAATATTTTTCAAAATTAGGTATTCCGGCGGAGTTTATAGAAGGGGAGCCTTGTTTTGAGGATATGTGAAGTTTTTATCACACGTAACCTCCACTCGGTGGTTTCGATTTTGCTTATGACATAGCCGATTGTTAGATATATAGTTCAAGAACATTATTTTGTCATTCACGCTGCGAGACAAAGCGGAAAAACAACGCAGCTAAAGGAGGAACGTGTTCGCAAAGAGATACAGCCTTTGATTTTGGGCGAGGAATTTGCGGTTGACAAGCTGTCGGACGACTATCTCTATACTAGAGATTTGGGAATAATCAGAGACAATGGCGATCAGACAGAACCCGCCAATCCTATTTATGCCGAACTGATAGTTAGGACGCTTAATTGGAACGTTCAAGATGCCTTGAAAACCAAATGGTGGGAAAATAAACACAAGAGAATTTATACCAATATGACGAAGCTATGTCCCCGTTCAATGTTTTTTATAAACTTATTATAAACAAAAAATGTTTATTTTAATATTTATATTCGATTTATATTCGATTTATATTCGATTTATATTCAATTTATATTCAATTTATATTCGATTTATATTCGATTTATATTCGATTTATTCGGAATTTCGAAAATAGAGTGTTTTTGCTATTTTTATCACACCAATGTTGGAATGTCCAAGAATTCAGTTTCCACTCCAAATTTCTTGCTCAAAAACTTGCCAACTGCCTGCACACCAGCTTTCTCAGTATGATAGTGACCTCCGTAAATCACATTCAGATTGCCTTCCAACGCAGCGTGGTGATTTTCGTGGGAGGATTCTCCTGTTATATATAGGTCTATCTTTTTCTCAATAGCCTCTGGAATAGACGATGACCCCCCGCCCGACACAATGGCAACTCGCCGTATCTTCTGTGGACCAAATGGCAGGGAAGACACAGGACCTCCAAACTTCCTTTTTACCAAATCCGATATAGATTTGACACTCGCAGCCGTTTTCAAGTAGCCCTCAAAGCCTATCTTTATGCCTCTGTAAGTTCCGAACGGCTGTATATTTGAGAGACCAAGAGCTTTCGCTATTTGTATATTATTGCCAAGCGTTGGGTGGCAGTCAAGCGGTAAGTGCGAGGCGTAAAGGTTTATGTTGTTCCTTACCAAGAACTCAATTTGCTTGTATAGCGGACCAGTGATGCTCTTAATGCCCTCCCATATTATGCCGTGATGGACAATAATCATCTGGCAGCCCTTTTTCTGCGCCAACTTATAGGCTTCCAAGCAAGCATCAACCGCAAGACCGATTTTCATTATTTTATCCGTGCCTTCTACTTGTAAACCATTAACCGAACGGTCGCTTATTTCGGAGGTTCTTAGCGTTTTGTCTAGGAGTGAGACTACGGTGTTTCTGGAGGTTTGGTGGTGTGGTGAGTTCATGGCTTTTCCCTAATAATAGTGAGTGTTTTCTGGATACTTTTCTGGGTACCTTTCTGGGTGCTTTTCTGGGTATTTTTCAGGGGTGTTTCTAGGGGGTGTTTTTTAAGTTGAAACGTATCGGGGTTTGGCATACAAATTCCCTTGTATTCAATACGGTCTGTCTCGGTCTTAGCCATTTTTGGCTGTTCCATTGGTTATGTTCATGAGGGTAATATAGAATTTTCATTTGTTATTTGCTGAAAAATTTTTCTCCAAATTTTCTTGGACTTAAAATCATAGGTTTGATTCTCATATTAAGCGTATCGACCTTTTTTTATATAATCTACTATATCTTCTATGTTATTAAAACCTGCTTCCAAAGCCTTTCCTTTCATTTTTTCCTGTAAAATACTTAATGGGGTTATCGGGGCATCTGCCAAATATTCATTTGGAATGGCTATAGTGCCATTTTTTACTCGGCTTTCAAATTCTATTTGTGCTAGCATAAAGACCTCTGGGTATAATATAGAAAATCAGACCTGCTACAGCCAGTCTGCGTACGCTTAAAATGCGTGCTATTGCAGATTTAGAAACTTTCCTATCTTTTGTTCGTTGGGAAACGAGAGTTCAATTTTTCTATATTATTATTAATGGTGAGCAAAAAAATATCTTTGTATTTGGATACATCCGTTATTGGCGGGTATTATGATGACGTGTTTATGCAAGACACTCGATTGCTTTTTGAGAAAATAAAAGATGGAAAGTATGATGTTTTTATTTCTGATTTAACAGAAAAAGAATTAGAAAACGCTCCTAAAGAAGTAAAAGATCTTTTAAATATTGTAAAATGGCAACCGTTAATCGTAACGTCAGATTGTAAAATCTTAGCAGACGAATATATTAAGGAGAAAGTTGTCGGAGCAACAAGCAGGGACGATTGTATGCATATCGCAACTGCTACGATAAATAATGTAGATTTGTTGATTAGTTGGAATTTTAAACATATAGTTAATGTGGAACGTATTAGAGGTTATAATTCTATTAATATAAAGAATGGATATAAGCATTTGGAAATTCGTTCACCAAAAGATATGGGGCTTTATGATTGAAAAAGAATTTCGTTGTAATGCAGTAGAAATGACGCGGGCTATTAAGGATAAAATTGATGCGGAATTTCCAACGATTGATGCTCTTTACGAGCATCTGGTAAAACGCCGTGAGGAACGTGCTACAATTGAAAGTAAAAAAAATTAACATTGCAGATTTTTTCCATTCAATCCCACATATTCGGCAACTTCTTCGTCTTCCAAGACTTCTTTTAATGCTTATTCTTGCTCTTTTGTGGGTTTTGGTTGGCTCATGGTTTTGTAATATACAAAGTGTTTGGTGTTATAATAAGCAGAGGATGTTGAGTAGTTAAGGGTTGATGTGGGGTCTGTAGGGACTGTTTATTTGTGAGAGGTAGTAGATTATTCTTAAATAAAGTAAGCAGTTATTCAGAAGAAACGTTATCAAAAAGCAATAATTGATTACTATCCTCTTTTCGAGGTTTCTTTTTATGTGTTATTTTTACAATTTGCTTA